>DASPJI010000272.1:0-7005 GCA_035628695.1 Thermoanaerobaculia bacterium
CGGCATAGGTGAGGCTCTCGTCGCCGAGCTCCACGGCCACCGACCCGGGCGACGCCTCGGCGCAGGCCTCGAACAGCCCGGGGATCGTCGCCTCCCGCGGATAGGCGGTGCCGGTCTCCGCCCAGGCCGTGAGCTGCTCGCGCTCGGCCGCCGTGAGGATCGGCAGCTCACCCAGCGGCGTCTCGGGGCTCGCCACCACCCCCTCGAGCAGCGTCTGGTAGTGCCCCACCATGCGCTCGATGGTCTGGAAGTCGTAGAGGTCGGTGTTCCACTCCCAGTGCAGCACGGCGTGCCGGTCGATCTCGCTCTCGGCGAGCCCGAGGCGCTGCTCGGACCGCGGCACGACGATGATGTTCATGTCCATCTTGGCCGAGCGGTTGGCCCGGACGTTGGTCGCCGCGCTCAGACCACCGCCGAAGTCCAGGTCGGGGACGCTGGCGTTGTGAAAATTGAACATGATCTGGAAGAGAGGGTTGCGGCCGATCTGGCGCTCGATCTTCAGGTCCTTGACCAGCCGCTCGAAGGGCATGTCCTGGTGGGCATAGACCTCCAGCGTCAGCTCGCGCACCCGGGCGAGGACCTTGCGGAAATCGGGCTCGGCGCCAGCTTCCGGAGCTAAGTCGCCGCGCAGCACTAGGGTGTTGACCACCATGCCGATCATCCCCTCGATCTCCTTGGCGCGGCGGTTGGCGTTGCTGGAGCCGATGACCACGTCCTGCTGGCCGGTGTAGCGGTGGAGCAGGGTGAAGAAGCCGGAGAGCATGGTCATGTAGAAGGTGAAGCCCTCCTTGCGGCCGAACCGGCGCAACGCCTCGTAGAGGTCGGGCCGCACCAGGAACATCTCGACCCGCCCCTGGAACTTGGGGCGCGCCGGCCGCGGCCGGTCGCCGGGGATCTCCAGCGCCGGCGGGTGGCCGGCCAGCTTCTGGCGCCAGAAGCCGAGGAGACGCTCCATGACCTCCCCCTCCAGCCACTGGCGCTGCCAGACGGAGAAGTCGGCGTACTGCACCGGCAGCTCCGGCAGGGGGGACGGCTCGCCCTGGGAGAAAGCGGCATAGATCGCCTTGAGCTCGCGCAGCAGGACGCCGAAGGACCAGCCGTCGTGCACGAAGTGGTGCTCCACCTGCACCAGGGCGTGGTGGTCGGGCGCCAGGCGCAGGAGGCGCCAGCGGATCAGCGGCCCGGTGGAGACGTCGAAGGGATCGCGCACGGTGGCGTCGATCCACGTCTCGGCCATCTCCTCGCGCTCCGCCTCGGGATAGTCCGACAGGTCCACCAGCTCGAGAGACACCGGCGCGGCGGGATGGATCGACTGCACCGGCAGCCCGTCGGCCGCCGGGAAGCTGGTGCGCAGCACCTCGTGGCGGCGGATGAGCTCGCCGAGGCTCCGCTCCAGCACCGGCACGTCGAGCGGCCCCTGGAACCAGATGGCCACCTGGAAGTTGTAGGCGATGTTGCCGCCCACCGAGAGCTGGTCGAGGAACCAGACCCGCTCCTGCGGGAAGGAAAGGGGGAAGGTCCGGCCGTCGCGCGGCTGGCGGACGATCGGCGGCAGCTCCGGCAGGTCCGCCCCGAGCTGGCCCTGCTCGATCAGCTCGGCGAGACGCGCCACCGTCGGCTGCTTGAAGACGTCGGCCAGGGGCAGCTCCACCGCCAGCGCCTGGCGGACGCGCGTCACCACCTGCCCCACCAGCAGCGAGTGGCCGCCGAGGACGAAGAAGTCGTCGTGGATCCCCACCCGGTCAACCTTCAGGACCTCGCTCCAGATGCCGGCCAGCACCTCCTCGACCGGGCTGCGCGGCGCGGCGAAGTCGCCGCCAGCATCCTGGCCGGCCGCGTCCGGCGCCGGCAGGGCGCGGCGGTCGAGCTTGCCGCTGGGGGTCAGGGGGAGGGCCTCGAGGATCACGAAGGCCGTGGGGACCATGTGGTCGGGGAGCAGCCCCTTGAGACCCTGGCGCAGGGCCGCCACCGTGGGGCGCTCCCCCTCACCGGTCTCGACCCAGGCGACGAGCCGCTTGTCGCCTGCGTCCTCCTGATGGATGCCGGCGACCGCCTCCCGCACCCCGGGCAGGCGGCGCAGGGCGGCCTCGACCTCTCCCAGCTCGATGCGGAAGCCCCGGATCTTCACCTGATGGTCGACGCGGCCGCGGAACTCCAGGTCGCCGTCCGGCAGAAGGCGGACCAGATCGCCGGTGCGATAGAGCCGCTCGCCGGGCCGCCCCCCCTCGGTGTCGGAGCCAAGGAACGGGTTGGGGACGAAGCGCTCGGCGGTCAGGTCGGGGCGGCCCAGGTAGCCGCGGGCCAGGCCGGCGCCGCCGATCCACAGCTCGCCGTCGACGCCCGCGGGGGCCAGATCCCAGCCGCCCCGGGCAACCACGTAGGCGCGGGCGTTGCGCACCGGCCGTCCGATGGGAATCTCGCCCGGGAAGCCGACCTCCCCCGTCAGGTCGCGGTGGGTGGTGACGATGGTGGCCTCGGTGGGGCCGTAGGTGTTGACCAGCCGCACCCGGTCGCCCACCCGCGCTCGCCAGGCGGCGAAGCGCGCCGCCTGGGCCTGCTCGCCGCCGAGGATCACCAGACGGAGGCTGTCCGGCATGCCGAAGCCCTGCCGCTCCATCTCGGCCACCAGCTCGTGCCAGTAGGCGGTGGGCAGGTCGAGCACGGTGATCCCCAGGCGCTCGACCTCGCGGGCGAAGCCGTCGGGCGAGGAGGCCATGGCGCCGTCCCGCAGCACCAGCGTGGCGCCGCGGGTCAGGCAGGGATAGATCTCCTCGGCGCTGGTGTCGAAGCTCATGGACGCGAACTGCAGCACCCGGTCGTCCGGGCCGATGCCGTAGTCGTCCGCGGCCGACGCCACGTAGTTGGCCAGCGACGCGTGCTCCACCACCACGCCCTTGGGCTGGCCGGTCGAGCCCGACGTATAGATGATGTAGACCGGGTTGTGGACGCCGCAGCCGCCGGCCGGCGCCGGGCTCTCCTCGGCGCGGTCGATCATCGGCCAGTCGGTGTCCAGGCAGACCACGCCCAGAAGCCCCGGCACCGCCTCCGGAAGGCGGTCCACCAGCGCGTCCTGGGTGAGCAGGACGCGCGCCCCGGAGTCGCGCAGCATGAAGCCGAGGCGCTCCACCGGGTAGGCCGGGTCGAGCGGCAGGTAGGCGCCGCCGGCCTCGAGCACGCCCAGCATGCCCACCACCATGTCCAGCGAGCGCTCCACGCAGAGGCCGACCACCGACTCGGCCCCGACGCCCAGGCGCCGCAGGTGGAGGCCCAGACGCCGCGCCCGGGTGGCGAGCTCGGCGTAGGTGAGCTCCCCCTGGGCGGAGATCACGGCCGGCGCCTGCGGCGTGCGCGCCGCCTGCTCCTGGAAGAGGCGGAGCACCGGCCAGGCCGCGGGGCCCACCGGACCGGCGGCGGCGGCCAGCAGCTCGCCCCGCTCCTCCGCCGACAGCAGCGGCAGCTCGCCGATCCGCGGCCCCTCCTCCTCCGCGATCCTCTCGGAAGCGGTGCGGGCGATCCCCTCGAGCAGGGCCGCGAACCAGCCCAGGAGCCGCCGCGCCGCGCCGGCGCCGAAGCGCTGCACGTGGTAGGCGAGCCGGAGCTGGAGGCGCCCGTCCTCGGGGGTGACGTACATCGTCAGCGGATAGTGGGTGGACTCCTTGAGCCGCGAGTCCCGCATGGTGAAGCCGGCGTCGTCGCCCAGCCCCAGCGGGTCCACGGGATAGTTCTGGAAGACCAGGAGGCTCTCGAAGAGCGGCGTCTGGCGCGGCACCTCGCTCCAGGCCTGCACTTGCTCCAGCAGGCAGTGCTCGTACTCGCGCTGCTCGCTCTGGCGCTCCTGCAGCTCCGCCAGCCAGGGCGCCAGCTCGCGGGCGGGGTCGACCCGCACGCGCACCGGCAGCGCGTTGATGAACAGGCCGGCCATGGTCTCGATCCCCTCGACCTCGGCCGGGCGGCCCGAGACCACGGCCCCGAATACCACGTCGGAGCCGCCGGTGAGGCGGGAGAGGAGGAGACCCCAGGCCCCCTGGACCACCGTGTTCAGGGTCAGGCCGTGCCGCCGCGCCAGCCTGTCGAGGGCGGCGGTGATCTCCGGCGTCAGCGCCCGCTTCTCCTGGGTGGAGGCCCAGCCGTCGCCGTCCGGAGAGACGCCGTCCCCATCCAGGAGGCCGGCGAGCGGCAGGGGGGTGGGATCGGTGAAGCCGGCCAGCTCCTGCCGCCAGAACGCCTCGGACCGGACCGGGTCGCGCCGCTGCAGCCAGCCGATGTAGGAGCGGTAGGGGCGCGGCGCCGGCAGGTTCGGAGCCCGTCCGGCGCGATAGGCGGAGTAGAGGTTGATCGCCTCGGAGAGGACCAGCGAGATGGACCAGCCGTCGAAGACCAGGTGATGGAAGCTCCACACCAGCCGGTAGGCGTCCTCCTGGCCGTTCACCTGCCAGCGGATCATGGCGATGCGCATCAGCGGCGGCTTGCCGAGGTCGAAGCCGCGGGCATGGTCGTCGCGCAGGAAGGCGGCCAGCCGCTCCTCCCGCTCGGCCTCCGGCAGACCGCTCCAGTCGAGCTCCTGCCAGGGCAGCTCGACCTCGCGGCGCACCACCTGGAGCGGCTGCTCCCGGCGCTCCCAGACGAGCTGCGTGCGCAACGCCGGATGGCGCCGCACCACCTCCTGCCAGGCGCGCTGCCAGGCGGCGAGGTCGAGACGGCCTTCCAGGGTGGCGACCACCTGCTCGAAGTAGACCTCCGAGCGGTACCCCGACAGCAGGAGGACCATGAGCATGCCCTGCTGGGCTGGAGATAGCGGGTAGATGTCCTCGATGTTCTGCTTGCTCATACGACCTTTCTGCCGGGCCGGAATCGGGGCCCGTCCTCCCTCTTCAAGAATCAAAAGACTCCGACAGCTCCGCCAGGAGATCATCCAGATCCGCCTGGTTCATGCCCGCCTCCGGGAAATCGGAAGGGGTGAACCCGGCGCTCTCCGGCGTCTGGCAGTGCTGGATCGACGACCTCAGAGCCTGCAGGAAGCGGTCGGCCAGGGCCTGGACCGTCGCCGGCCGGTGGACCCGCGCGTCCCAGCTCCAGTCCACCCGCAGGCGCGAGCCGGCGGGCAGGGCCTCCACCTCCAGGAGATGCCGCCGCGGCGCCTCGTCCGGCCGGCCCGCGGGGAGCGGCTCGGCGCTCCAGAGGGGTCCCCCCTCCGGCCGCACCTCGATCCGCTCGCGCCAGCGCAGCCCGACCTCGGCCACCCCGGCGCCAGCGGCACCAGCGGTGCCAGCGGCACCCGAACGGTAATCGACGGCCTGGCGCGCGGCCCGGCGCAGTCTCTCCTTGGTTTCCTTGAGTGACTCCCCGGGATTGTCGCGCACTTCCAGGGAAAGTGGAAAGACTGGATCGAGGCACCCGACGGTCCGGGAGACGTCGAGGCCCCCCCCGAGGAGACCTTCGCGGCCTCCCCCCTCCACCTCCACCGCCAGACGGCGCGAGCCGGTCCAGGGGGCGAAGGCCTCGGCCAGCGCCGCCAGGAGCACCTCCTGCGTCGTGGTGCCGTAGGTCTTCGGGACCTCCGCCAGCAGATCGCGGGTGGCCGCTTCGTCCAGCCAGACCGAGAGGGCCCGCCGCTCGCTGTCGCCGACATTGCCGCCGTCTCCCGCATCGCCGGCAGCCCTGAAGTCCACCGGCAGCCGGGGCGGCTCCGGGCGGAGCGCCGCACTCCACTCCTTCACCCCCGCGCGGCCGGCCCCGGACTGGGCCCGTTCGGCCAGCGCCGTGGCCCAGCGCCGGAAGGAGGCGGTCCGCGGCGCGGCCTCCATGGAGTCGCCACGGTTCAGCCGCCCGCAGGCGTCCGCCAGCCCGGCGAGCAGGATCGGCCAGGAGGAGGCGTCCACCACCAGCGGGTGGGCGGCGAGGAGAAGCCGGTCCGGTCCGGTGCTGTTCCTGAAGAAGGTGGCGCGGGCGACCGGCCCGGCCGCGAGATCGAGCCGGCTCCGCGCCTCGGCCACCCGCTCGGCCAGGACCGCCTCGCGCTCCGCCGGGTCGGCGGGCAGCTCGCAACGCTCCAGGGGGATGAGCGGCGTGCAGTTCGGCGCGGTGAGGGACTGCCGGCAGACCCCTTCCGGCGTCAGCCGCTCGATGCGCAGACGGAATGCGTCGTGCGCCGTGCCCAGAACGGCCAGTGCCTGCTCCACCTGCTCCGCGGCCGTGCCGACGGGCAGCTCCACCAGGATCGCCTCGCTCCAGCCGGAGGGACAGCAGGTCCCGGTGGATTCCAGGAATCGGATCTGCGGCGGCGTCAGCGGCACCGGACCCGAGTCCTCGGCACGGGCGGCGAGCAGGTCGGCGGCGTCCACCACCTCGGCCAGCTCCGCCACCGTCTGGTGCTGGAAGAGCTGCCGGGGGGCGAAGCGCAGGCCCCGCTTCTGGCTCTTCGACACCACCTGGAGGATGAGGATCGAGTCCCCCCCCAGCTCGAAGAAGTTGTCGTAGATGCCCACCCGCTCCCGGCGCAGGGCCTCGGCCCAGACGCCGGCCAGCACCTCCTCGATCTGGTTGCGCGGCGCCACGTAGTCCCGTCCCAGGTCGGTCCAGGCGCTGTCCGGCGCCGGCAGGGCCTTGCGGTCGATCTTGCCCGTCTGGGTGAGGGGGAGGGCGGCCAGGGCGACGAACGCGGACGGCACCATGTAGTCGGGGAGGCACTCCTCGAGGAAGGCGCGCAGCTCGCGGGCCGGCGGCGCCTCGCCGTCGACCACCAGGTAGGCGGCCAGGCGGCGGTCGCCCGGCCGGTCCTCGCGCGCCACCACGACGCACTGCTTCACGCCGGGGAAGCGGTCCAGAGCCGCCTCGATCTCCCCCAGCTCGATCCGGAAGCCGCGGATCTTCACCTGGAAGTCGGCGCGGCCGGCGAACTCGGCGTTGCCGTCCGGCAGGTAGCGGCCCAGGTCGCCCGTGCGGTAGACGCGGTTCCCTGCCTGCTGTCCCAAAGGATTGGCGAGGAACCGCTCCGCCGTCAGGCCC
>DASPJI010000273.1:0-3250 GCA_035628695.1 Thermoanaerobaculia bacterium
GAGATCAAGCTCCACACCGCCCGCGGCGGCCTCGCCACCCGCCTCTCGCGCTCCGTCTCGCTGCTGGGAGGCAAGGTGGCGGGGCTGGTGCGCCGCTCCGGCCGCCGCGAAGCCGAGACCGAGGGCGGGGTGGAGGTGGTCCGCTACCGCAACCGCCTGGGCGGCACCGTCGCCGGCATCCTCGACGCGAACTTCGACACCTCCGATCCCGCGATCCGGCCCGACGTGGCCGTGGTCGTCGCGCCCGCCATCCTCAAGCGCAAGGAGGTCTTCGGCCTGCTCGCCCGCACCCTGGTGGACGACCTGGACCGCGACGGCCGCAAGGTGGTGGTCCTGCGCTTCGACGCCTGCCACATCGTCGGGGAGAGCACCATGGACCCGCGGCTCGTCGCCGAAGGCCGTCCTTATTACAACTGGACCTTCGGCCACTTCGCCGCCGACATCGAGGCCTCGCTGCAGTACCTCGAGCGGCGCTTCCGGCCGGCCCGGCGGACGCTGGTGAGCCTCTCCCTGTCGGCCATCCCGGCGCGCAAGGTCGTCGCCGGCTGCCGGGACGCTCCCGTGGACCTCTGGATCGCCCCCTACGGCTGCCCCGACGCCCAGGACGTCATGCGCAACTATCTGGCCGGGCTCGACCTGTTCGACGCCTACCGCAAGGGGGAGGGGCCGGAGGCGGTGCTGATCCACGGGCGGCCGATCCGCGGCGCCTCGCTCTATGGCCAAGCCATGGAAGCCGGCATGGCGTTCCTCGACGAGGCGCGGCGCGACATGAGCCGCATCCGCGTCCCGGTCAGCTGGATCGTGGGGACCTACGACTGCTGGGTGAGCCGCTCGCGCGTCCGCGCCATGCTGGACGCGCCGGGCGGCGGCGTGCGCGAGGTCTTCGAGTGCGCCACCGGGCACGTGCTCAAGAGCGGCGCCGAGGCCATCGAGCTGTTCAAGCTGGTGGCGGAGTCGGTCTCCAAGCACCTGTTCGGCGCCGACCGCCCGGCGCGCGAGCCCAACCTGGCCCGCTTCGCCGGGCAGAGCGAGGCCGAGTGGGCGCGCGTCCGGCGCCAGGAGCTGACCGACGCCGAGGGGTTCTGGAAGGAGCACCTGTTCGGTTCATTGCCTGGCTCACCGGTGCCGGCCAGTCAGGAGGTGGGCTACGACGTGCTCCTGGAGCATCCGGAGTACCCGCGCTTCCTGGCCCGCCAGGCCGAGCTGCTGGACCCCCAGCCCGGCGAGCACCTGGCCGACTTCGGCTGCGGCACCGGCAACCTCCTGCTGGCGATGCTCGACGCGCTGCCGGAATCCGGACCTCCCGCCTCGGTCACCTTCCTCGACCTGGTGCCGGAGGGGGTGGAGCGCACCGCGGCCAAGGTGCGGGAGCACTTCGCGGCTCGTGGGGCGGCGGCGCCCCTCTGCCGCGGCCTGGTGGCCGACCTCGAGGTGTCGCGCCTCGCCGCGGTAGCGGACTTCCTGAACGGCCACCTGCACGGCGTCGAGGGGCTGGTGGACCGGGTCGAAGGGTTCGACCGGGTCACGGCGCGCAAGCTGGCCGCCGGCTACGGCAAGGAGCTGCACGCCATCCTGCGCGGCGAGCCGGCCGAGCCGCGGCGGATCGGCGAGCTCTGCCCCGGCCTCGGCGAGCGCGAGGTGGAGGTCGTCCTCGAGATCGGCCGCGCCGTCCGCTTCCTGGCGGGGCGGCTCCTGCCCGCCGACCTGCGGCCGGGGGTGACTTCGGCGCGTACGGCGGCGGACCTCGGCTTCCGGCATCTGCGGTTCGGCGAGGCCACGCCCGCCCTCCGGCTCGGCCTCCCCGACGCCTGCTTCCACCGGATCGGCTCGTCGCTCGTCCTGCCGTACCTCTACGACCCGCTCGCCAGCCTGCGCGAGATGCACCGCCTGCTCGTGCCGGGCGGCACCCTGGTCGTCTCGTCGATCCGGCCGAACTTCGACCCCTCCAAGCTCTACAGCGAGGGGGCAGGGATCCTGGCAGGACAGGGTGCTGAGCGCAAGCTGGAGGCGCTGCGCCACTTCGCCAGCATGGTGAGCCGGCTCATCGAGCTGGAGGAAGACGGCCGCTTCCGTTTCCTCGACGGCGCGGCGCTCAAGGCGCTGGTGGCCGAGGCCGGGTTCAGCCGCGTCCACGCGTTCCAGGCCTTCGGCTCGCCGCCGGTGGCGGTGATCGTACGGGCAGAGAAGTGAGCGACGGCTCACCCGGCGTCCGCTCCCCACGGCTGCCGGGATTCGAGGAGGCGTTCCGCCGCGAGAGCGCCGAGCTGTTCGTGGAGAGGGCGCGGTTCGTCGTCCTCTCCGCCCTCGTCCTCTACCCCTCGTTCTGGCTGCTCGACCTGCTGGTGGCCCCGGAGCTCGCCGGCCGATTCCTGCTGTACCGCGCCGAGGTGGCCGCCCTCTATATCCTGATCCTCGCCGCCCTGCGCGGCCGTGCCGCCCAGCGCCTGGCGCCGCCGCTGGTCTTCGCCGGCACCTTCGCCTCAGTGGCGGGGATCTCCCTGATGGCGGCGGAGATGGGGGGGTTCGCCAGCAACTACTTCGCCGGCAACCTCATCGTCCTCTTCGTCATCGGCGTCTTCATCCCCTGGGAGCCGGCGGCGGCGGCGCTGCTGTCGCTGCTGATCATCGCCACCTATACGGGTATCAACCTGTGGGCGCACGGTTCGTCCCGGGAGATGAACGCCCCCCTCTTCTTCCTCGCCGGCTCGGCGGTCTTCACCTGCCTCGCCGTGCTGTCGAGCCGCATCACGCGGCGGCGGGACCTGTCGCTGCGGCTGCGGCTGGAGAAGGCCAACGAGGAGCTCAAGGAGCTGGACGAGGCCAAGAGCCGCTTCTTCGCCAACGTCAGCCACGAGCTGCGCACCCCCTTGACGCTGCTGATTGGCCCCCTCGAGAGCCTGGTGGCGGAGGAGCCGGACGAGGGCCGCGTCCTGGTCTACGAGGCGATGGCGGCCAACGCCCGTCGCCTGCTGCGCCAGGTGGACGCGCTGCTTGACACCGCGAAGCTTGAGGCCGGCCGGCTGCTCCTCGAGCCGGTGCAGGCTGACCTCGGCCGCCTCCTGGGCGAGCTGGTCGCCGCCGCCGAGCCGCACGCCGCCCGGCGGAGGATCCGTCTGGAAGCCGCCGGCCTGGAGGACCTGCCCCGGTTCCCCTTCGATCCCCCCAAGCTGGAGATCGTGGCGGCGAACCTCCTCTCCAACGCCGTCAAGTTCACGCCCGACGGTGGCCGGGTGACGGTACGGGCCGAGGC
>DASPJI010000274.1:0-5420 GCA_035628695.1 Thermoanaerobaculia bacterium
CTGCGCCGCGGCGCGGGACGGATCCCCGGCACCGCGCTCCCCTGGGAGGAGGGCAACGTCGGCGTCGCCGCCCACCGCGACCGCTTCTTCCGTGGCCTGAAGGATATCCAGAAGGACGACCTCGTCACGCTGACCACCGTCCACGGCACCTATCAATACCGGGTGGAGTCGACGGAGGTGGTCACGCCGCGCGATACGCACGTGCTCGCCGATACCGGGGAGGACACGCTGACCCTGGTCACCTGCTACCCCTTCTACTACGTCGGCTCGGCCCCGAAGCGGTTCATCGTCCGTGCGCAGCGGATCGAAGGGGGAGAGACGGCCGGCGGGGTGAGCTGAGCCCCTGACTCCTCGTCCCCCTCGCCCCCGCGCCCAGGAGGCGCTACAGTAGCTTCATGCCTCGCCGTCGATCGTGGCGGCCCCGGTGGCTGTCCGTCCCGGGGCTGACCGGCTTTCTCCTGGCTCTCCTGCTGGTGGGAGCCGTGCCGGGGTCCGCCTCGGAGCCCCCGCTCGCCCGGTTGCTGTCCCCCGCGATGGGAGACGAGCTGGCGGTGGGGTCCATGGCCACCGTGGAGTGGGAGCCGGCGGCCGGCCTGGCCGCCATGGAGCGCGCGGAGGAGTGGGAGGCCTTCCTCTCCGTCGACGGCGGCGCCACCTACCCGCTGCGTATCACCCCCCACCTCGACCTGTCGATCCGGCGCTTCTCCTTCCGGGTGCCGGACCTGCCCAGCCGCCAAGCGCGGCTGCTGCTCCGCTTCGGCGATGAGCGCCGGGAGGAGGTGGACTGCGAGACGCGGCAGATCTTCGCCATCCACCGGCCGCCGGGCTACGTGCCCTTGCATTCACCCAAGATCGCCTTTACCCGGGGTGAAGCGGCGCGGGCCGGCGACGCCGGCGTCGTCGCCTGGGTGGAGGGCGCGCGCGACGGCAGCGGCCTGCGCGAGGTGGTGTCGGTGGCCGATCCGGGGGCCTCGCTGGAGAGCGCCCGGCCGGCCGGGCCCCTGCTCCTCCCTCTGCTCTGGCCCGCCCCGGTCCGCGCCGCGCTGGCGCCTCCTGCGGTGGCGCCAGCCGGGTCCTATCCCGAAGGCCGCGCGATCCCCGAACCCTCTCCGGCGCCGGCGGGAGCCTCCGCTCCGGTCCGCCTGTTGATCCATCGGTTCAACGAATAGACCGAGACCTCGAAGCCCCTATCCCCCTCGCAATGCGGGCCCGGCGTGGGCCCGCGGGACATCAGGGTCGCCGTCCCCTCGCGCGCGCCAGCTCGTGTGAGGGCGGCTTTGCATTGGCTTTTTGAGGCCATCGAGGTCTGTCATGCGTAAGCTCCAGGGAGCCCCGCCGGGGCTGCCGTTCGCCTTTCTTCTCTTCGTCCTGACGCTCGTGCCGTCGCTCGCGGCGGCGTTCGAAGGGCGTCTCCTCCTGCCCGACGGCACCCCGGCCGCCGGCTATCAAGTCTCCGTCGTCGGCCGCTCCATCTCGGTGCCGGTGGGCCGCGACGGGAGGTTCCGGATCGACCCCGACCCGTCGCTGCCGTTCCGGCTGGTCGCCATCAGCCCCTCCGGCGAGCTGTCGCCGCCGCTGGACGTCGAGGCCCTGCCCGAGGAGGTGCTCGACCTGACGCTGCCGCCGGCCTTCCGGGAGAGCGTCACCGTGGCCTCGGGCGTGGCGCCCGGCATCGACTCGCCCCCCGCCGCGGCGACGGTGATGATCGCCCAGGAGGATCTGGAGCAGCGCCGCCCCGACCGCCTCATCGAGGCGCTGGAGGGGGTGGCCGGGGTCTCCAGCACCGACCAGACCACGACCGGGGTGCCGGTGATCCGCGGTCTGGCCAGGGGCCGTACCCTGATCCTCCTCGACGGCGGCCGGGTCACCGCGGAGCGGCGCGCCGGGCCGTCCGCCAGCTTCCTCGACCCGTTCACCCTCGGGTCGGTCGAGGTCTCGCGCGGCCCGGGCTCCGTGGCCTACGGCTCCGACGCCTTCGGCGGCGTGATCAACGCCCGCTCGCGCTTCCCCGAGCCGGGGCAGGGCAGGGCGCTCCGCTTCCAGCTCGACAAGGGCTTCGGCGGCAGCGACGAGGAGTCGGTGGGGCTCGAAGGATCGACCGACCTCTGGGGCGGCGCCCTGCTCGGCCAGGTCACCTGGCGCCAGGGCGACGACGGCGAGGCGGGCGGCGGCGAGACCATCGACCTGTCGTCCTTCGAGGACCGCAGCGGCGCCCTGCGCTACTCCCGGCAGACCCGCCTCGGCTACCTGCGCGCCGGCTTCTCCGCCGCCGACGCCGAGGACGTGGGGAAGCCCGCCTCGGACTCCGACATCACCCGGACGATCTACCCCAAGGAGACCTCGCGCCGCTTCCACCTCTCCCTGGACACCGGCCCGCTCGGCGGCTGGGACTCCCTGGAGATGGGGCTCTTCTTCGGAAGCTACCGGCTGGTGCTCGACCGCGACCGCCTCGCCACGGCCACCTCGACCCGGCTGATCGAGCGCTCCGACGTCGACTCGAACGACGGCTCGGTGCGGGCGGTGGCGTCGCGCGGCGTGCTGGGCGGCCGTCTGCAGCTCGGCTTCGAGTCCGCCTCCCGCTTCGGCCTCGAGGCGCTCGCCGGCCGTTTCACCTTCACCCCCTCCGGCGCGCCGGCGGCCCGGGACTTCACCGTCGCCATCGAGGACGCCCGGCAGATCGACAACGGCCTGTTCGCCACCTTCGACCGCCCTCTCGCCTCCAAGGCGTCGTTGTCGGTGGGAGTGCGGGGGGACCGGGTGGAGACCGAGAACCAGGGCGGTTTCTTCGGCGACCGCTCGACCGAGCACTCCGCCCTGTCGGGCCACGCGGCGGTCAGCGTCGGCCCCTTCTCGGGCGTCACCGCGACCTTCCAGGTGGCGCGCGGCTTCCGCGACCCCACGCTGTCGGACCGCTACTTCCGGGGCCCGAGCGGCCGCGGCTTCGTCATCGGCAACCCCGACCTCGATCCGGAGAGGAGCCTGCAATACGACGCCTCGGTGCTGTGGGCGGTGGGGAGGGGCTCGGTCGGCCTGTACGGGTACCTCTATCAGATCGACGACCTGGTGGAGCGCTACCGGCCGGTGAACGACTTCCTCTTCCGCAACCGCGGCGAGGCGGAGATCCGGGGGATCGAGCTGGAGGCCCAGACGCCCCTGGTCGCCGGCTTCTCCCTGGAGCTGGCGGCGGCGCTCGCCCGCGGTGAGGCCCTGGACGACGACTCGCCCCTGGCCGACATCGCGCCTCCCAATGTCGCGGCCACCGTGCGCTGGGCCGGCGAGCGCGCCTTCGCCTTCCTGCGCGGCGCCGCGTTCGGCGAGGACGACCGCCCCGGCCCTTCCGAGGTGGCGCGCCCCGGCTACACCACAGTAGACCTGGGGACGGGCTGGCGCTTCACCGAGGAGCTGGAGCTGCGGGTCACCGGCCGCAACCTGACGGACCGGCGCTACCCCGACTCGGCGGACGAGGTGGCCTCGCTCGCGCCCGGCAGGACCTTCTCGCTGGGGGTGGTGGGGAGGTACTGAGCCGCGGCGTCCGCAGTCTCCGCCAGTGGGAGCCGGACCACGAACCGGCTCCCACTGTCCTTCCCCTCGCTCATCGCCTCCACCCGTCCGCCGTGCATCTCCACCAGGCTGCGCACCAGCGTCAGCCCGATGCCGAGGCCGGCGCCGGCGCGGTCCAGATCCTGCTCGCCCTGGGTGAAGAGATCGAACACCCGCGGCAGCAGGTCGGCCGATATGCCCATGCCGTTGTCGCGCACGGAGAGCACCGCCGCCGCCCCCTCCTCCTGATGCACCTCCACTTCGATGACCCCCCCGGGCTCCGTATACTTGGCCGCGTTGCGCAGGAGGTTGCCCACCACCTGCTCGAGCCGGGTGGCGTCGGCGTGGAGCGGCAGCGGCGTGGCGGGCAGGGCGAGCCGCAGCTCGTGCTCGCGGGCGTCGACCACCGGGCGCGTCATCTCGATGGCGTGCTTCACGACCTGGACGAAGTCCACCGGCTCGCGCCGCAGCTCCACCTTGCCGCGGGTGATGCGGGAGACGTCCAGGAGGTCGTCCACGAGGCGGACCAGGTGGCGGATCTGGCGCTGGATCACGGCCACCGACCGGGCGGCGGGCGCGTCGGAGTCGCCGATGCGGTCCAGCACGTAGGCGGCGTTGGCGATCGCCCCCAGGGGGTTGCGCAGCTCGTGGGCGAGCATGGCGAGGAACTCGTCCTTGCGGCGGTCGGAGTCGGCGAGGGCCTCGGCGCGGGCGCGCAGCTCGGTGGCCAGCCGCTCGCTCTCGCGGGTGCGCTCCGCCAGGCGGTCCCGCATCTCGGCGAACGAGGCCGAGAGACGCGAGACCTCGGTGATGTTGCTGTCGCCCAGCGGCACCTGCCGGTCGCCGGCGGCGAGGGCGGCGGCGGCGGCGGAGAGGGTGCGCAGCGGGCGGGCGATGCGCCGCGCCATGAAGATGCCCAGGGTGACGGCGAGGGGAACCACCAGCAGCAGCAGGACGAAGGCGAGGTCGCGGCCGCGGCGGACGCCGTCCAGGGCGGTGGCGGGGGGGCTCTCCACCGCCACCACCCAGCCGAGATCGTCCACGATGGCGAAGGCGGCGAGGCGCTGCCGGCTGGACAGCACCCCCTCGCGCCGGGCCCGCAGGTCCCATTCAGGGGGGAGGGGGGCGGGCCTCTCCGCCTGGGCATTGGTGCCCACCAGCTCGATCAGGTCCTGGAGGGAGATCTCGCTCCGGGCGATCTCGAGGCCGTGGCCGTCGTTGAGGAAGACGCTGGAGCTCGGCCGGGCGATGCGCTGTGCCAGCGCCTCCGAGTCGAAGGCGGTCACCAGCACGCCGCGCAGCTCGGCCCGTGGGCCCAGGATGGGAGAGGTGAAGGTGAGGAGCACGGTCCGTCCCGCGGGGATCAGGCGCACCCCGATGTCACTCCGGGCCTGGAGCCGCACGTCCGCCGCCAGGCCGCGGAGCATCCCCGCCGGCAGCGGCACCGTCCTCCCCTCGGCCACGAGCAGCCGTCCCGCGGGCTGGAGGACGAAGGTGGCCGTGACGTCCGGGTAGGCCTCGTGGGTGGCGACGAGCAGCCGGCGCTGGCTCTCCGGCCTCCAGGGGGCGCGGCCGGAGGCGGCGGCCAGGGCGAAGGTGCGGGCCGCGTTCAGCCGGATGTAGTCGCCGATGTTGCGGGCGAGGGCGTTGGCCTCGATCTGCCGCGACTCGATCACCTGCTCCACCGCCAGCCGCTCCTCCTGGGAGGTGGCCACGGCCGCGGTCAGGACGAGGGCGACCGACGAGGTGGTGGCGAGGGCCAGCGCCAGCCGTGTCCGCAGGGAAGAGGGGTCGAGCTGGGCCAGGCGCCGAGACAGCCAGGGGAGCATCGCCAGGATCGCGCCGCACCCCCAGTACAGCGCGACGCCGGTCCAGGCCCG
>DASPJI010000275.1:0-2053 GCA_035628695.1 Thermoanaerobaculia bacterium
CTTCGAGCTGGGCGGGCACTCGCTGCTGGCCACCCGGGTCATTGCCCGTATCCGTCAGGTGCTGGAGGTGGACCTGCCGTTGCGCGCGTTCTTCGAGCACCCTACACTCGTGGGCCTGGCACGGGCGGTGGAGCGGGAGAGGAGCGCGGCCAGCGGGTTGTCGATCCCCCCGCTCGCGCGACGGCAGGACGCTGGGCCGGCGCCTCTCTCCTACGCGCAGCAGCGGCTCTGGGTCATGGACCGTCTCGTGCCGGGGAGCCCGTTCTACAATCTCACCACGGCCGTGCGGCTCAGCGGCGACTTGGACATCACCGTCTTCCGCCGGACCGTCAACGAGATCGTCCGCCGCCATGAAGTGCTGCGGACCGCGTTCCTGGAGAGCGATCAGGGGCCCCGGCAACTCGTCCTCCCGGCCGCGCCGCTCGGCATCCCTCTGGTGGACCTCCAGGCTCTGGGCGAGGAGGAGAGGAGGCTGGAGGCGCGGCGCTTGGGCTCGGAGGAGGCGCTCGCCGCCTTCGACCTCACGGCGGGATGGCTGATCCGCTGCCGGCTGCTGCGTCTGCGCGACCGCGATCACGTGATCCTCTGCACCATGCACCACATCGTCTCGGACTACTTGTCACTCGGCGTCTTCGTCGAAGAGGTGGGGATCCTCTACGCCGCCTTCTTCCGCGGCGAGGCCTCGCCGCTCCCCGAGCCGCCAGTCCAGTACGCCGATTTCGCGGCCTGGCAGCGGCAGTGGTTGATAGGAGAGGTCCTGGACTCCGAGATCGCCTACTGGACACGGCAGCTCGCCGGCGCGCCGACCCGGATCGCCCTCCGCGCCGACCGCTCTGCTTCGATGGAGCCCGACTTCCGGGGCGCGACGCGCACGTTCGAGCTGCCGGCCCCCCTGGTCGCCGATCTCCGCCGCGTCAGCCGCGCCGAGGGGGGGACGCTGTTCATGACCCTCCTCGCCGCCTACGGGATCCTTCTCAGTCATCTCTCGGGACAGGACGATCTGGTGGTGGGGACCCCGATCGGCTACCGGAACTGGCCGGAGATCGAGAGCTCCATCGGCCTCTTCGCCAACACCCTGGCCCTGCGCTGCGGCTTGGGGGGCAATCCTACATTCGGCGAGCTGCTGGCGCGGGTGCGCCAAACGGTGCTCGGCGCCTTCGCCCATCAGCACGTGCCGTTCGAGCGGCTGGTGGAGGAGCTGCGGCTGGAGAGGAGTCTGAGCGACAACCCACTGTTCCAGGTGACGTTCAATCTCGTTGAGACGGCCGCCGCGCCGCCGCCAGCGGAGGCCGGGAGCAGGGGAGAGGCCTCCGGCGTCGCGCTCCGTCCCTTCGAGATCGACCGTGAGACCGCGCAGTTCGATCTCGCGCTGGTGCTCACCGGCGGAGGGGGCGACTTCACAGGCTCCCTGCAGTACAAGACGGCCCTCTTCGATGCGAGCACCATGGGTTGGCTGCTGGAGCAGTTCCGGCGCCTTCTGGAGCGGGTGGCGGTGGACCCGGCGGTGAATCTCTACGAGCTGCGGCAGATGCTCGTCCAAGCCGACGAGGAGCGCCGGGCGGCCACCGATCAGGCGCTGGAAGAGGCCAGCTTCCGGAAGTTCAAGGAGCGCAGACGGCGGACGGTGCCGTCTACGCTCGGGACGTCAGGCGAGGTCTGATCCATGGCGCAGGAAGTCCTCAGCGGGTTCCGGCTCTCTCCACAGCAGCAGCACCTGTGGAGCCTCGGCGCTGGCCGGGAAGAGGCGTCGTACCGCGCTCTCTGCGGTGTTCGTGTGGAGGGGGTGCTGGACACGCGGGAGTTGGAGAGAGCGCTCGCTCATCTGATCGAGCGCCACGAAATCCTGCGCACCTCCTTTCCTCTGCTTCCAGGGTTGGAACGGCCACTCCAGGTGATTGCGGAGACCGCGCCCCCTGTCCTGGAGCGCCACGATTTCACCAACCTGGCGCCGGAAGAGCAGGAGTCGAGGATCAGCGGGTTGCTCCATGAGATGAGTCTCCGTCCCTTGCCGAAGGAAGGAGAGCCTGCTCTTTCCGCCGCCCTCCTGATGCTG
>DASPJI010000276.1:0-10192 GCA_035628695.1 Thermoanaerobaculia bacterium
AGTTCGAGAAGAAGAAGCCGGAGAACGCCTCGCTGCTGGACAGCCGCATCGAGGAGTCGCAGTTCACCTGGCTGGGGGGTAACGTCGATTTCGTGACCGGCTCCGGCGGCGCGCCGGGCGCTCCGGTAGTGGACGCCCCGAACCTGGCGCGCACCGCGTTGGTGGAGAGCGGCGGCATCAAGGTCGGCATCTTCGGCGTGGTCATCCCCACCGCGGCGGTGCAGTACGTACAGACCTTCGAGGATCCGGTGGAGACGGCGCGCACCCTCTCGGCCGACCTGCGGGCGCGCGGCGCCGAGGTGGTGATCGGCGTCACCCATCTGAACGCGCGGGACGACCGGCGGCTGCTGGAGACGCTGGGCAGCGCCGGCCCGGACCTGATCCTCGGCGGCCATGACCACGAGCGCATGGCGTGCAGCGCCGGCGGCCGTCAGGCGCTCAAGGCGGACGCCGACATCCGCACCGCCACGGTGGCGCGGCTGACCCTCCAGCCTGGCGGCCGGGTGGACGTCTGCTGGGAGTTCCCGAAGCTGGCCTCCGGCTCGCCGGCGCCGGATCCGGCGGTGTCGGCGCGCGTCCACAATTGGCTGGAACGGCACGAGAAGCTCTTCTGTGACCAGGCCAAGGCGCCGGCCGATTGCCTGAGCGAGGAGTACACCTGGACGAAGACGGTCCTGGAGGCCGAGGAGAGCAAGATCCGCGGCCAGGAGACCTCGCTGGGCGACTGGATCGCCGACCGCATGGTCGACGCCTTCGTCACCTGCGGCGCCCAGGCGTCCTTCATCAACGCCGGCACGCTGCGCCTGAACCAGGATCTCCAGGCCGGCGCGCGGATCACCCGGCGCACGGTGGAGGAGCTCTTCGGCTTCCCGGCGCCGCTCCATCTGCTGCGCATCGACGGCCGGACGCTCCAGCAGGTGGCGGAGCACGCGATCGTCGGCTGGCCCGGCTCCGGCAACTGGCTCCAGGTCTCCGGCATCAGCTACGTGCACGACACCGAGGCCGGCACCATCCGCGACCTCCGGCTCACCAACGGCGGCGTCTCGCGTCCGGTCCAGCCCGACGATACGGTCATGGTCGTCACCAATGATTACCTGGTGAACCCCTCCGGCGACCAGGACGGTTACACGATGCTGAACCAGAAGCAGATCGTGGACGCCTGCGCGGCGGACGGCACGGACCTGAAGCAGTTGGTCATCGAAGCGCTGGAGGTGGCCGGGGAGGACGGCATCGAGCCGGAGCTGGCAGGGCGGATCAAGCAGGTTGGGGAGGCGGCGCAGCCGCCGTGCAGCAAGGAGGAGCGGCCTTGCGGGGGGAGTTAGATCGCTAGAGGGAGGCTCTGATGGCGGACAGACCGCTGGTCTTCATCTGCTTTGCTTACCCAGACCGCGCGTGGAAGGAGCGACTCGTCAGCCACTTGAAGACGTTTCAAGTGGAATCCTGGGACGGGGAACGACTGCCGCCGGGTGAGACTTTGGAGCAAGTCATTGCTCGGGCTGCGATCTCTGTCGTTTTGGTTAGCGTGTACTCTCTCGGATCTCGCTCAGTCAACTACGAAGTAGGAGAAAGTCGGAGGCACGGCATCACATTGCTTCCCGTTTATCTCACCGTGGTCCCACGAGGTGAGAGGAGTTTTGTGAGCGATCTTCGACTTGAGGGTCTGCCGAGGAGCGGTCGTCCCCTGGATTCGTACGGAGTCGATGAAGTCGAGGCCGAGCTGGCGAGAATCGCGCGAGAGATCGCTGATGCCGCTTTGGAAGTCTCTGCGACCCCTCTGCCCAGCTCGAAATCCTCTACCACCGAAGTAGCCTCGCCGGAACTTGACGACGATGTCGAAGCTTCCTTCGAGTCCTCCTCCGTGCCGGAACCGGCTATCGAGGAGCCCTCCTCACTCGTCGTCTTTCCATACGATGAAGAGCCCCCTGCCCCCCGCACCTTCCTCTCCGCCTACGCCGCCGATGACTCCCGAGGAGAGGACCTCCTGGGCATCACCAAGGACGTCCACGCCTGCGCCTCGCTCATCGCGGCCCGCACGGTCGCGCCTCCTCTCTCCATCGGTCTCTTCGGCGACTGGGGATCGGGCAAGACGTTCTTCATGCGCCAGCTCCGGCGGCGGGTGGACAAGATCGCCCGCGAGGCCCGCGAATCGGGGTGGATGCAGAAGGACATCGCCTATTACAAGCGCATCGTCCAGATCGAGTTCAACGCCTGGCATTACGTGGAGGGCAACCTCTGGGCGAGCCTGGTTGAGCACATCTTCGACAACCTGCGGATCGGTGACGACCGGAGCACCGTTGCGACGCTTCAGAAACACTTCTTGGAGAAGCTCCAGTTCGAGAAGGCCGCGCGAGAGGATGCCTCCGCCCGCGAAAAGACCGCCAGCCAGAACCTGGAGCAGGCCGGTATCGATTTGCAGGCTGCCCTGGAAGAGTACGACCGTAAGGCCCTCGAGCTGGCGGAGCTGTCCAAGGAGAACATCCTCCTGGATCTAAAGCTCCCCACGGTCAAGGCGCAGATCGATCAGACCTTGAAGGATCTGGGGCTGGGAGAGGTGAGGGACTCCGTCCGGGATCTACGACAGGCTCTTGCCGAGGCTCAGGCTGTCGCCGAGCGGGGAGTTGGTATCCTGACTCCGCTCATCAAGGCGCCAGACAAGAACCGCCGATTTGTCGTCCTGGTCGTGATCCTCGTGGTGGCCCCCCTCGTGGGATTGGCGGCCGAGCCACTCCTGCGCTGGATCTCTCCGCAGCTGCCCGCCCAACTGGGGGCGGTCGCCACCAGCATGGCGGCGCTTCTCTCGCTGGGTGCGGGCTGGATCCGGAGCCAGGCCGCATGGATGTCTGACAAGGTAGGCCGGCTCGAAGCGGCGCGCGGCGAGTTGGACAAGCAGGTGGAGGAGGCCCAGGCCGAGAACCGGGGCCGGATCACGGACCTGAGACAGCAGCTTGAGATCCTCAAGGCCGAGCACTCCGCTGCCCAACGCAAGCGTGAGGAGGCGGAGCGGCGTGTCGCAGATGCCCAGGCTGAGCTGGAGCAGGCCAACGCGGGTTGGCTGCTCGCCAAATTTATCCAGGACAGGGCCGAGAGCAGCGACTACCGCAAGCACCTGGGCGTGCTCGCCCTCGTCCGTGACGACTTCGAAACTTTGTCAGGTCTGATCGAGGAGGAGAACTGGCGCCTCGCCCCGGCATCTCCGAACGACGGTGACCTCCGGCATACCCATCCCAAGTACGCCACCCTCGAGGAGGAGGACGCGGAACGGGAGACCCGCATCAACCGCATCGTCCTTTATATAGATGATCTTGACCGCTGCCCGCCGAAAAAGGTCGTGGAGGTTCTCCAGGCCGTCCACCTGCTGCTCGCGTTCCCGCTGTTCGTGGTCGTGGTGGGGGTTGATGCCCGTTGGGTGGCGCGCTCGCTCCAGAAGCACTATCCGGATCTGTTGCAGGATGGGCAGGGCAAGGGAGGTAGGGCCGCGGCGACTCCTGATGACTACCTGGAGAAGATCTTCCAGATCCCTTTCTGGCTGCGGCCCATGAAAGACGAGTCCTGTCTCCAGATGGTCCAAGGACTGCTCGCACCGAGCCTCGAGAAGAAGGCATCGGATCCCATGCCGAAGGTCGACAACAGCGGTAGGGCTCCCCTCCCTGCGCCGCCCTCTCCGGATACGGAAAGCGAGGGCGCGACTCTCCCCGCCGCAGCCGCCCCTCCGCCTCCCATGGAAGCGGACGGTGCGCCACCCGGAGATGAATTGTCAGACGCTTTGGGCAGAGAGCCGGAGGAGATCGACCTCGCTCCGTGCAGCTTGGTGATCAGCGAGACCGAAGCGAAGTTCATCAAGCTGCTTGCACCACTTCTCGGCCGCTCTCCCCGCGCTCTCAAGCGGTTCGTCAACGTCTACCAACTCATCAAGGCGGGGCTGTCCGAGGAGGAGCAGGCGACTTTTCTGGAGGAGAGGACGGGAGAGACAGCGGACTACCAAGCTGTTCTCTTCCTCCTGTCTGTGGTGACGGGCGTACCCGAGGTCGCACCGGACCTCTGGCGGGTCCTCCGCCAAGCCGGTCGAGACTATCTTCTAAGCGACTCGGATCTCCGGTGGGTCATGGACGAGATGGACACGGCTATGGGAAACGATCCCGGATGGAGAAAGGTAAGTTCCTGGCTGCTCCCACCCGCCCAGAGCCAACTCCGGCTCGACAAGGAGCTGAAGCCGCTCATCCACTGGGAGCCCGAGGTGAGCCGCTACTCCTTCCGCGTAGCCCCCGAGGCGCACCCTCCGAATTCCCCTCCCCTGCAACCCTCATTTCCCTCTTGACGCGCACCAGGAGCCGGTATAGGCTCCGAGCGTCGTAAGCAGGACAGCAAAGGAGGTGGTAGGGGAGAGAGAAGAGAAGCCGCAGTGCACAGCACAGCCGTACAGGATCGCTGTGTCTCCGAGGTGAGCGCGTAGCTCATCCGGGATCACGAGGTCCAAGCGGCCAAGGGGGAGAGTTGGCGCTCGTCCCCCGAGGCCTTGCCGGACAGGAGATGAACCTCATGCCCAGCTACAGTGATCGTACGCCCTCTCGCGTCGATCTGTCCCGTCCCACCGAAGCCACCCGCAGCGTTCTCCATGAGCTGGTGGTCCGCGTCTACTTCCATCCGGCCGCTCCCCGAGTGGCGGCGCTGGTCGGTGGTACGGATCGTCGAGGACCGGGATCCGTCGAGCGCGACGGGCGTGACCTTTCTGGAGGTCTGACGCTCCCCGCACGGCGGTCGCCGCCTCGCGCGGCCCGCCGATCCATAGAAGGAAGCAGCGCCTTTTCCGCCGTCGCGGGGGAGGCGCTTTCTCTTTGGGGAAGCTTCCGGCGGCGCGCCGGAAACTCTGACAGCGCACCGGAAGCTTCCGGCGGATTGGCGAAGAGTACGCCGGCGTGTTGGAAGCTTCGATGGCACGTTGGAAGCTCCGGCAGCGCGTCGAAGGCTCCGACAGCCTGCCGAAGGCTACGACGGCGCGTCGGAAGCTTCGGCAGCGTGTTGGAAGCTTCCGACGGCCTGCCGAAGGTTACGACGGCGCGTCGGAGACTCCGACAGCCCGCCGAAGGTTACGACGGCGCGTCGGAAGCTTCGGCAGCGCGTTGGAAGCTTCCGGCGGTCTGTCGAAGGGTACGATGACGCGTCGGAAGCTACGGCAGGAGGGTGAAGTGCCCTTTGCGGGCGAGGCGATAGACCCTGAAGTCCTTCTGGTCCAAGGTCATGACGCGGCGGATGCCCTCTCGCTCGGCGACTCGGACGAGCGCGGCGTCTGCCATGTCCATGGGAAGGTCCTGATACTTTTCCATCAGGCTTTTCAGAGATGGAATGTCCTCCTCGCCCAGAGGCAGCAGATGGACCGTTCCGGTCTCCAGGATTTCCCAGAGCGCCTTCTGTGCCTTCCAGGAGAAGGAGAGGAGATACATCGCCTCCACGATGACCGGCCAGACGCTGACCAGGGGATCCTTGACGTTCCTCGTCAGCTCGACGATCTCTTCATGATGACCGTCGCTTCGGTCGAGGAGCGCGACCAGTGGCCCGGCGTCAATCAGGACGGCGCGCACGCTTCCGTTCCTCGAGCATCTCGCGGAACCGCTGCCCTGTTCTCTCCGAGAGTTGCCGCCCGCCACTGTCCGCGACGCCGATGAACGGCTGAAGTTTCTGGAATGCGGATAGAGACTCCCCCTCCTCTTCGGCGAGCCGAGTGATGGCGTCTCGGATCACCTCGGATTGGGTCTGTCCCCGCTTGACGGACAGGCGCTTCAACGCCACCTCAGTCTTCATGTCGAGTCGAACCGTTGCCATCCCGGGCCTCCTGTAACACACACAGTGTAACACGAAACATCTCCCCTCTACCCTGCGGCGGAGGCACTCTCCCAGAGCTCGAACCTCATCGACCGCACGAGCTGGCGGCGGGCGGCGGCAGCGGGGACTAGACCGAGGGCGCGGTCGCGCAGCCAGCAGGCGGCGCGGTTCTCCCATTGCCCGAGACGGCCGAGGCGCATGGAGGCGAGGACGAAGCCGTTGGCCCGGGGGATGCGACGCGCCTCGTAGTGCCGGAGGGCGGCGGTGGGGGCGCCGGTGTTCTCTCGCAGGCAGTGGGCGAGCACCACGGCATCCTCGATCGCCTGGCAGGCGCCCTGTCCCAGGTTCGGGGTCATGGGGTGCGCGGCGTCCCCCAGCAGGGTCACCCTCCCTTCCCCCCACTTCTCGACCGGCAGCCGGTGGACGATGTCGTTGCGCAGGATCGCCTCCTCGGGGGTCGCCTCCAGGAGCGCGGGGATCGGGGCGTGCCAGCCCGCGAAGAGGCGGAGCAGCGTCTCCCGGTGCCGGCCGGGGTCGTCGTGACCGCCGGGCGGCGTGTTCAGGGTGGCGTACCAGTAGACGCGTCCGTGATCGATGGGGACGATGCCGAAGCGCCGCCCCGGCCCCCAGGTCTCGACCGTCTCCTCCGGGACCGCTCCTCCCGCGGGCGTGACGCCCCGCCAGGCGACGTAGCCGGAGTACAGCGGCTCGCCGTCTCCCAGGAGCTGGGCGCGCACCGCGGAGCGGATGCCGTCGGCCCCGACGAGCAGGGCGCCGTCCGCGGTGCCGCCGTCCCGGAAGCGCACCGTCACGCCGTCCGGCCGCGCCGTGTAGCCGGTGACCTCGCGCCCGGTCTCCAGGACGCCGGGCCCCAGGGCGTCGACGAGCAGGTGCTGGAGCGTCGCGCGGTGGATCGCCACGCCGGGCGCTCCCACGGCGCGGCCCACCGCGGCCATGTCCTCGCGCGAGATCACCCGGTCGTCCGTCGTCCGCAGGCTCGCCCAGCCCATCAGCCGGCCGCCGGCGATCACCGCTTCGTCCAGGCCGGCATCTCCGAGGGAGATGTGGCGCAGGGCGAGGACCGCGTTGCTCTGGATGTTGATCCCCGCGCCGACCTCGCGGATCTCGGGCGCCCGCTCGAAGAGCCGGACGCCGAAACCGGCGCGGCGCAGGGCGATGGCGGCCGTCAGGCCGCCGATGCCGCCGCCGGCGACGAGGACGTGGTCGGACATGCGCCCCCAATCCTACCGGAACGGGGGCGCCATCCCCGAGAGCTCAGCAGTAGCAGGGGCGGTCGCTGCAGGTGACGCCGCCGCCGGACAAGGTGCAGCACCATTCGCAGCAGACGCATTCGCCGTTGGGATTGGGCGGACAGACCAGGCCGCAGGTAGCGGCCTCCGCGGTCGCGGGGGTGAGCGCCTGGGCGCCCGCCATCAGCGCCAGGGCCAGGGACAGGAACAGCAGCTTCTTCCTCATGGTCGGGTTCTCCTTTTCTTCAGCAGATGCAAGCCCCCGGGCTGCAGATCATCCCTGGAAAGCCCGAGGTCGTGCAGCAGGTGCTGCAGCACTCGCAGCCGTCCGGCCCCGGACCACAGATCGTCTGGCAGGTGTCGGCGGCCACGGTCGCCGGCGTGAAGAGCCCCAACTGGGCGCCGGCCAGCAGCGTCAGGGCGAGGACCAGGAACGTCAGCTTCTTCTTCATAGGCACCTCCCGGGATTGTGGGATTGAGCTCCCTCTACAACAAGTGGTGTCTGAAAGGCGCGGACCGGCGCCTCCGGGTCCGCCTCGGGAGTACCCCGGCGCTCCGCGGTGTTAGAGTCGGCGAGGCCCCCGACATGACGACACCGCCCTCCAACCGTCCCCGCGCCCTCCAGCTCCTCGTCGCCCCCGCCCTCGTCCTGCTCCTCCTCGGCTGTGCCCCGCAGCCGGCGGCACAGCAGGAGGCCGCGCCGTCCGCGCCGATGCCCGGCAACGCCGTCCGCGAGGCCCCGTCTCCCGCACCGGCCGCATCGGTGCGCAAGCCGGCGAACGTGATGAGCCACGAGGGGGCGGCCTGGCTCGAGCGCGAGGGACGCGAGGAGGCCGAGCGGCCGGACATCGTGATCGCCGCGATGGACCTGCGGCCGGGGCTCACCGTCGCCGAGATCGGCGCCGGCACCGGCTGGTACACCCGCCGCATCGCCCCCGCCGTCGCCCCCGGCAAGGTCTACGCGGTCGACATCCAGCCCGAGATGCTGGAGCTTCTCAAGACCAAGTACTCGCCGGGGATCCCCAACATCGTGACCGTCCTGGGCACCGACACCGACCCGCGGCTGCCGGCGGGCTCGGTGGACCGGATGCTCATGGTCGACGTCTACCACGAGTTCCAGAAGCCCAGGGAGATGCTCGCCAGCCTCCGCAAGGCGCTGGCGCCGGGGGGGACCATCACCGTGGTCGAGTACCGGCTGGAAGGGGAGACCGCCTCGCACATCTACGTCGACCACCGGATGTCGGTCGAGCAGGTGCTGGCCGAGTGGACCCCCGCCGGCTTCGAGCTGGTGGAGCGGATCGAGACCCTCCCCTCGCAGCACCTGTTCGTCTTCCGGGCGCGGTGACCGCCAGGTCCCCCGCGCGGGAAGGACAGCCCCCGGTTTCGTGTTAAAGTCCCCGCCGGCCGGAGTGTGTCCGCCAGGGCTTCGTGTGTTTCCTCCCCTCCGTGCCGCCGGACACGACGACAACTTTTTTCTCCCCTGAGGATTAGAGGAGTTTCCACCAGAGATGGCAGCGACCGCATCCCTGTCCAACCGCTGGACCCCCGCCGATTCCGTCGACCTGTACAACGTCCGCGGGTGGGGGAACACCTATTTCGGGGTCAACAACCTCGGTAACGTCGTCGTCCATCCCGGGGGGCCCGGCACGCCGGCCATCGACCTCAAGGAGCTGGTGGACGAGGTGCGGGAGCGCGGCATCGGCCTGCCGCTCCTCATCCGTTTCTCCGAGATCATCAAGGCGCGGGTGGTGGAGCTCAACGAGGCGTTCAACCGCGCCATGGCCGAGTACGGCTACCGCAGCACCTACCGCGGCGTCTACCCGATCAAGGTCAACCAGGACCGCTACCTGGTGGAGCGGCTGGTCGAGTACGGGCGCCCCTACCACTACGGGCTCGAGGCGGGCTCGAAGCCGGAGCTCCTCGCCGTCATGGCGATGCTCGAGGACGACGAGGCGCTCATCATCTGCAACGGCTACAAGGACGAGGAGTACGTCGAGACCGCGCTCCTCGCCTCGAAGCTCGGCCGCCACGTCATCCTGGTGGTCGAGAAGCCGTCCGAGCTGCCGCTGATCCACGAGATGTCGCAGCGCATGAAGGTGCGGCCGCACATCGGCATCCGCTCGCGCCTCTCCTCCCGCGGCGCCGGGCACTGGGAGGCCTCGGGCGGCGACCGCTCCAAGTTCGGCCTGTCCGGGCGCGACCTGCTGAACGCCGTCGAATACCTGCGCGCCAACAACCTGCTCGACACCTTCGAGCTGCTCCACTTCCATCTCGGCAGCCAGATCTCCTCCATCCGCTCGGTCAAGGAGGGGCTGCGCGAGGCGGCGCAGATCTACGTCAACCTCGCCAAGATGGGGGCGCCGCTCGGCTACATCGATGTCGGCGGCGGCCTCGGCATCGACTACGACGGCTCGCAGACCAACTTCGCCTCGTCGCTCAACTACACCCTCCAGGAGTACGCCAACGACATCGTCTTCGGCGTCATGGAGGTGTGCGACGCCAACGACGTGCCGCACCCGACGATCGTCTCGGAGTCCGGCCGCGCCACCGTCGCCCACCACGCGGTGCTGGTGATGGAGGTGCTCGGCGCCTCGGAGTTCGAGGTCGGCAAGCTCCCCAAGCGGCCGCCGGCGGACGCCGAGCCGTCGCTGCGCAACCTGTTCGAGACCTACCGCGAGGTGTCGCGCAAGAACGTCCTGGAGTCCTACCACGACGCGGTCACCTACCGGGACGAGCTGCTGACCCTGTTCAACCTCGGGCACCTGTCGCTCCAGGACCGCGGCCTCGCCGAGGACCTGTTCTGGGCCATCTGCCAGAAGATCCTCAAGATCACCCGCAGCATGCCGCAGGTGCCCGAGGAGCTCGAAGGGCTCGAGCGGCAGCTCGCCGATACCTACTTCTGCAACTTCTCGGTCTTCCAGTCGCTGCCCGACTCGTGGGCGATCGAGCAGCTCTTCCCCATCCTGCCGATCCACCGGCTGGACGAGGAGCCGACCGACCGCGCCGTCCTCGCCGACATCACCTGCGACTCCGATGGCAAGATCGACCACTTCATCGACCGGCGCGACGTCAAGGACATCCTCGAGCTCCATCCGCTGGTGTCCGGGGCCCCCTACTACCTGGGT
>DASPJI010000277.1:0-3063 GCA_035628695.1 Thermoanaerobaculia bacterium
ACTCCTTCAAGGGCATGGGCACCGACTTCGCCGACCTGAACGGCGACGGCATGATGGACATCTTTGTCAGCAACATCGCCCAGAACTGGGCGCTCGAGGAGAGCCACTTCCTTTGGATGAGCACCGGCCGGCCCGAGCAGCTCCGCCAGGGGATCGCCCCCTATCGTGACGAGAGCGAGCCGCTGGGTCTCGCCCGTAGCGGCTGGGGCTGGGACACCCGCCTGGCCGACTTCGACAACGACGGCACCCACGAGGCGATCCAGGCCCTCGGCTTCATCCGCGGCCAGCGCAACCGCTGGCCCGAGCTGCACGAGCTGGCGATGGGCAACGACAACAACATCCAGCGCCCCGGGATGTGGCCCAAGTTCCTGCCGGGGGACGACCTCTCCGGCCATCTGCACAACCCGTTCTTCGTCCGGGACGAGGACGGCCGGTTCTTCGACCTGGCGGCCGACATCCCCGGCCTCGGCGACCTGAGCGTCAGCCGCGGACTCTCCGTGGCCGATGTCGACGGCGACGGCGACGAGGACTTCGCGGTCGCCAACCAGTGGGAGACCTCCTACTTCTTCAGGAACGACAGCCCGCGGCAGCACACCGCGCTGCACCTCGACCTCCGGCTGCCCGCCGCCGAGGGCCGGACGCGGCCGGCGGTCGGTGCCGCCGCCACCGTCCGCCTGCCCGACGGCAAGAAGATGGTGGCGCAGGTGGACGGCGGCAGCGGCCACTCCGGCAAGCGGGCGCCGGAGATCCACTTCGGCCTCGGACGCCTGGCGGCGGGCACGCCGCTGCTGGTGGACGTGGCCTGGCGCGACGCGACCGGCACCGTGCGCCGGCAGACGCTCCGGCTGACCCCGGGCCGTCATACAGTGCTTCTGGGATCGAATCAGAAACTGACGGAGAAGGTGGGCTAGACGATGAGCGAGAAGAAAAAGGACATGCGCCTGGCCGCGCTGCGGCGCTTCGCCACGGCCATCACCATCCTGAACATCCTGGGCCACTCCTACCTCGGGTTCGAGCAGTCTCTCGCCCAGCCCGTGGTGGCGCTGCTCACCGCCTATTCCGTCGAGATCCTCCTCGAGCTGTTCATGGCCTGGCGGCACGGCAAGCGCCCCCGCTTCCTGGGCCCCGGCACCACGTTCATCGACTTCCTGCTGTCGGCCCACATCAGCGGCCTGGCGGTGTCGATGCTCCTCTATGCCAACGAGGCGCTGCTCCCCATCGCCTTCGCCGCCGCCGCCGCCATCGGCTCCAAGTACCTGTTCCGGGCCGGCGTCAACGGCAGCAGCCGCCACTTCTTCAACCCCTCGAACGTGGGGATCACTGCGACCCTGGTCGCCTTCCCCTGGGTGGGCATCGCCCAGCCCTATATGTTCACCGAGAACCTGGGGCCGACAGGCGACTGGGTGCTGCCGGCGATCATCATCTGCACCGGCTCCTTCCTGAACACCGTGTTCACCAAGCGGGTGCCGCTGATCCTCTCCTGGGCCGGCGCCTTCGTGCTGCAGGCCGCCCTGCGCAACGTCCTCCTGGACCAGTCGTTCCTCGCCGCCCTCAACCCGATGACCGGGGTGGCCTTCCTGCTCTTCACCTTCTACATGGTGACCGACCCGGCGACGACGCCGAACACGGTGCGGGGGCAGATCGCCTTTGGCGCGTCGGTGGCGCTGGTCTACGGCCTGCTGGTGGCGATCCACGTGGTCTTCGGCCTGTTCTTCGCCCTCACCCTGGTCTGCATCGGCCGCGGCGCCCTGATGCACGCCCGGGCGCTGGCGGACCTGCGGGCCGCGGAGCGGGTGGAGATGCCCGTGGCCGCGGTGGCTGGCCAGTAACGAAAGGGAGACTCCGAACGCCCGAACCGCACCGGAGAGGAGGATCCAGGTGAGCAGTCAAGGGATCGCGATCGTCGGAATGGCCTGCCGCTACGCCGATGCCCGTACACCGGCAGAGCTGTGGGAGAACGTCCTGGCGCGGCGCCGGGCCTTCCGAAGGATCCCGGCCGAACGGCTGCGCCTGGAGGACTACCTCTCCGGACGCAACGACCCGGACGGGCTCTACTCGACCGAGGCGGCGGTCCTCGAAGGGTGGGAGTTCGACCGGGTCCGCTTCAAGGTCGCCGGCAGCACCTTCCGCACCGCCGACCTCACTCACTGGCTCGCCCTCGACGTGGCCAGCGCGGCCCTCGCCGACGCCGGCTTCGCCGACGGCGAGGGCCTCGACCGCGACACCGCGGGCGTGCTGCTGGGCAACAGCCTCACCGGCGAGTTCTCCCGCGCCCAGCTCATGCGGATGCGCTGGCCCTACGTGCGGCGCACCCTGGCCGCCGCCCTGGAGCGGGAGGGATGGGAGCCGTCGTGGGTGGCCGGGATGCTGGAGCGGCTCGAGGCCGAGTACAAGGCGCCGTTCGCCGTCCCCACCGAGGAGTCGCTCGCCGGCGGGCTCTCCAACACCATCGCCGGCCGCATCTGCAACCACTTCGACCTGCACGGCGGCGGCTATACCGTCGACGGGGCCTGCGCCTCGTCGCTGCTGGCCGTCGCCAACGCCTGCTCGGCCCTGACCGCCGGCGACCTCGACACCGCCCTCGCCGGCGGCGTCGACCTCTCTCTCGACCCCTTCGAGCTGGTGGGCTTCGCCCGCACCGGCGCCCTGGCACTGGAGGAGATGCGGGTCTTCGACGCCCGCTCGGCCGGCTTCATCCCCGGCGAGGGGTGCGGCCTCCTGGTCCTCATGCGCGAGGAGGACGCCTTGCGCCTGGGGTGCCGGATCTACGCCGTGATCCGCGGCTGGGGCATCTCCTCCGACGGCCAGGGGGGGATCAGCCGGCCGGAGCCGGACGGGCAGGTCCTGGCGCTACGGCGCGCCTACCGCCGGGCCGGCTTCGACATCGGCACCATCGGCTACTTCGAGGGGCACGGCACCGGCACCGCGGTAGGCGACGCCGCGGAGCTGACCGCGCTCTCCCGCGCGCTCCGCGAGGCGGCCCCCGGCGCCGTCCCGGGGCCAGCCGCTCCGGTGGGCTCGATCAAGGCCAACATCGGCCACACCAAGGCGGCCGCCGGGGTG
>DASPJI010000278.1:0-8074 GCA_035628695.1 Thermoanaerobaculia bacterium
AACAGGGCGATGGCCTCCTCGGTCCGTCCCTGCTGCCAGCGCAGCAGCGCCAGAGTCCGGCAGTAATCCCCCCGCACCCTCGGCTCCGCGAGCCAGGGGATCGCCCGGCGAAGCAGGTCCGCGGCGAGGGACTCCTGACCGGCCAGGCGGCAGAAGCCGGCGGTCAGAATCAGCGCCCGGGCGCGGGCCGCCGCCTTCTGGCCGGCCTCGGGCCAGGACAGCCGTCTGGCCAGGCCGACAGCGAGCCGGCCGAGAGCGACCGCTTCCGCGGGGGCTGCCTCCTGCCGGGCCTCGCCCTCCCGAAGCAGGGCGTGCAGCACGTCGGCGCGCTCGAAGCGCAGGCTCTTGATGGCTTTCTCGCGCTCCTTGGGGGGCAGGGAGCACAGCTCGGCGACCAGCCGCGCTGCCTCGCCGTGCCGCCGCCGCTCCTCCTCCAGATGGACGAGGTTGGCCTCGAGCCGCCGGAACATCGGGTCGTAGTCCGGCACCGGCACGCCCGGGATGCCGTCACCGGCGCGCAGCACGGCGGTGGCGGCGTCGCGGCACTCCGGGCAGGTCAGCAGGTGCAGCAGCTCGGCGCCGTCGTCGTGGCGGAGGGCGGTGGCCAGCCTCCAAGTCAGGTGCTCCATCGTCTCGTGCGCCATGCCCGGTTCCCTCATCTAGAGGAAGAGGAGGTCTCCCCGCGCCCAGAGCGTCCGGTAGATCCAGGCCTGCGGCTTGGTGCTGAGGTCCAGGAGGCGGCTCTGGCGCAGCAGCCCCTTTTCGGGCCGCCCGGCGCGGCTTTGCCGCACCGCCTTGAGCCGGAGGCTGGCCAGGGCGTCCCGGGCGAGGTCCTCGTCGCCGGGCAGCCAGGGGGGCGGCACGGTGGCGGCGGCGAGCGCCTCCGCCGCCTCTCCCGACTCCAGCAGCGCCCGGGCGAGATTGAAGAGGATGGCCTGGCGGACCGGCAGTGGCGCGGACCGGCCGGCCTCCACGGCGAGGTGGCGCAGGTGGTCCGCCGCCACACCGGGGGCTCCCTGCGTGGCGCGCACCATCGCCTGGTTGCAGCGCACCCACAGGTCCGTCTCCACCTCACCGGCTGCGTCCCCGGCCCGGTCGAGCAGCTCCCCGGCGCGGTCCCATTCGCCGCGGGCCGCGGCGACGAGGCCCAGGTTGTTCAGTGGCACCGCGGTGCCCCAGGGGCCGTACGGCTCCAGGACCTCCAGGCAGGCGCGGGCGTGGTACTCGGCGACGCCCAGCAGGCCGAGCTCGTAGAAGGCCACGGCCAGGTTGTTGTGGCACAGCGCCTCTTCCAGCTCGAGCCCGGCCTCGCCCGCCTGCTTCAGAGCCTGCTCCAGATTGACGCGGGCGAGGCCGGGCTCCAGGAACAGGCGGCTCCGCCGGGCGAGCTGGAGCTGGAGCGGCACGTCCTTCGCCTTCGTCGCGAGGTCCTGGAGCTTCGAGAAGATGCGGCTCGCCGTTCGCTCGTCCATCTCGCCACGCTGGACCAGCGCCAGCTCCAGTTGGATGCGGGCGGCCTGCGCCGGATCGGCGCTCGCGCCGAGGAGCTGCCGGGCCTGTTCGAGCCAGCGGCGCGCCGGGTAGTTGGTGGGCGGTGGGGCCAGCCGCGCGGCGGTTCCCAGGAGATAGAGAAGGCCGGAGCCGCCGGCGCGGAAGGCGCCGTCCGCTCGCGGCCCGAGATGGTCCACGATCTCCTCGTAGCGGCCGAGGCCGAGCAGGGCTCGCGCCCGGATCTCCGCGGCGGCCAGCCTCGCCGGGCTGTCCGGCGCCTCCCCGGCCCGGCCCAGGAACCGGTCCATCCACAGCGCCAGGCGTGCGGCCTCCGAAGGCATCTCTTCATGCAGGGCCTCCGACGCGGCCACGGCGGTCTCTTCCGCCGCCTGATGCCACTTCCCCTCCTCCTCCAGCAGAGCGGCGAGCCGCGGGTCCCCCTCGTCCAGCGCCGGCCGGCGGTCCTCGCAGAGCATCCGGACCGCCTCGCGGACCCGCTGATCGGCGAAGCGGAACGAATCGGGCCTCTCGTCCGCGTGCTCCAGATAGCCGGTCCGCTCGCCCACGCGCTCCAGGGCGGGTGCCACTGCCGGGGGCACCTCCATCCGGGAGCCCAGGACGGCGCCGCGCTCGATCCAGGAGCGCGTCTCCGGCTTCTCGCGGGCCAGCGCCGCCTCCAGTCGTCGCCGGACCAACTCCTCGAAACAGGGCACGTCCAGAGAGCTCTCCGGAGCCCGCCGCCATCCCATGGCGCTCGGCACCAGCCGTTCCGTGTCGCGCAGGTAGCCGAGGATCTCCAGCAGGTGGCGGGGGTTGCCGCCGCTGGCCTCCCGCAGCCAGGGGAAGGCATGCTCGAACCAGGGAGGCCCCCCCATGCGCTCCTGGCAGCACGCCGCCAGCTCCTCCGGATTCAAAGGCGGCACTTCGACGGGCCGCTCGCTGGATAAGACGTCCAGGGCCAGCCGCGAAGGCCCCGTGCGGGTCAGCAGGAGCAGCGAGACCGTGAGCCGCTCGCGGCGCCGCAGCATCTCCCGGACGCACTCCCAGGAGGGGGCATCGAAGCTGTCCAGGTCGTCGCAGCAGAGCACCAGGAGAGGCCCGTCCTGGCCGCGCTTCCGGAACAGGGAGATCCACGTCTCGCGCTCGCGCACCTCGGCCGGGACTCCGGCCAGCTCCCGCGGCAGCGCCGGCTCCTCCAGCGGCCACAGGCGGAGCGACTCGGCGGCCTCCCGCAGAGGCTGGAACGGCCTCCCCCAGGCGGTGCCCCGCGCCCAGACCATGCGGGTGGTGGGCGCCAGCTCCGCCTGGAGCCGTCGCGCCAGGTGGGTCTTGCCGATGCCGGCCGGGCCGCTGATCACCCGGACGCCGACTCCGGCCGCGAAGCTCGCCCGCAACTCGCGCAGGATCGCCTCGCGGGACGGTTTCGGGAAAGGGGGAGGCGGCAGGATAGGGATCAGGAGGTCGTCGAGAAGGCTCATCATGGATAGAAAAAAGGGGGGGCTACCCCTTGGAGGAAGGGACTGCGTCGGGGTAGCCCCCTGAAAAGCCGCCGTGACCGGCCCGTTCTACAGCGAGGATCTGCCTCACCTGCCGTAGCAGCTCCGGCCACTCTGGCGCTGGCGTCGAATCGTTCATGGCCGGAGCCACCTCAGGAAGCGGCTCAGCCATGGCGTGCCCGGCCGGTTCGGCCGCGGTTGGAACCTCTCCACGACGGCGGACCCGGACATCAAGGCCACCGAGCCGTCACCCTCCTGCTCGACCTTCTGGATGGCGTCTCGGTAGGCGCGGTGGGCCGCTTCCCGGTCCTCGCCGCGGTGGATACAGCCGGCGAAGGAGGAGAGGACTCTATAGACAGGCGGATTCGCGGCCACGTGGAGACTCCCATTCCATCCGTAGATCGGGGACCTTGCCCTGTCGGCGCCGTGCGTCAAAGCTCCGGCACTCCTGCGTCACCCGGGTCAGGAGGACGTGATCCGGATCGGGCAGCTCCTCCCATACACTTCGGGGAAACGATTCGACGACGAGCGACAGAATCGGCTCCGCCTCCCAGGGGGGGACCACGAACGAGGCGAGCAGCCGGCGCATGCCTTCCCGGTTGCGGTGAAGGATCTCTGCCAGGCTCGGACTTCGATTTACAGGGGCGGTGGTGTCCATGTCTCTCGCTCGACGGTCAGCCCCCGCCACTTAGGACGAGCCCGCCTCAAGGGTTCGCGGCAGCCGGCGGGGGCTGACGAGGAGAGGATGCCCGAGGTTGGAGCAGCGCGGACGGCCTCACCCCCGCTTTACCCCTCGACTGCTGGTAGGCACAGGGGATTTCTGTAACATTTGTTCAACGGGCGATAGAGTTTTCGTAGGGCCGATAGCTTTCTTGCGGGGTGTTGTCCCTGATGGCCCCCCTTGCGGCAACAGGTAGAGTTGACAGGGAGGATCTCGTGGCGAAGACACCGGCGGCAGGCTTGGTGGTCACAGTGTGCAGGGAGATCGCGGGCGTCACCCAGGCCGTCCTGGCGCGGTTCGCCGGCGTTCACCGGATGGACATCGTGCGGGCCGAGAAGGGGCAGGGCCGATTGACGCCGGGTTTCCTGGGGCGGCTCATGGGCTTCCCGGAGGCGGTCACCGAGGGGTTGCGCCTGTTGGTGGAATGGCTCCGTCCGGCCCCCGAGGAGCGTTCGTTTCCGCCTCTGGGCCTGCCGCTCCGCGAGCGCCGGCTCATCGCCGGCGCCGCCTTGAACCATGCCGCCGCCCAAGCCGAGAGGCTCGCCATGGCTCGGCTGGCGGACCTCATCCACGCCGATCGGGAGAACGCGAAGCAGGATTGGCTGCTGATGCGGGCCTGGCCCGTCGAGGAATGGCGAGGCTATCTGGAGGAGGCGCCCCAGGTCGCCACCTGGGCGCTGGTCGAGCGGCTCGCCGAGGAGTCCACCCGGGCCGCCGCAGCGGACCCCCAGCGCGCGCTCGAGCTGGCGGAGCTGGCTTGCTGGGTGGCGCCGCGGATTGAGGGCACCCGGGAGTGGCGCGGACGGGTTGAAGGCTGGGCCCTGGCGTTCTACGCCAACGCTCTCCGGGTCCTGGGCCGCTTCAAGGAGGCAGAGGCGGCCTTCGCCCGGGCCTGGACCCTCTGGAGGGCCGGGGCCTCGCTCGGACCCGGCCCTCTCGACGAGTCCCGCCTCTACGACCTGGAGGCCTCCTTGCGGCGCGACTTGCGCCAGTGGCCCGAAGCGTTGGCCCTGCTCGACAACGCCCTTGCCCTATGCGAGAGCCCTGAAGGCGAGGCGCGTGTTCTCCTCATTAGAGCCTTTACTCTGGAACAGAAAGGGGATGCTCTGGCGGCGCTCGCGGTATTGGATCGGGCGGAACCCCTGGTGGATGATGAGAAGGAACCCCGACAGGTATTTGGTGTACGGTTCAATCGCGCTGTGAACCTGCTCCACCTCGGCCGGTCCAACGAGGCTCAGGCGCTGCTCGCGGATTTGGAGGAGCGAGTGCAGCGTCTCGACAACGACTTCGATTCTGCGCGGTTGCTTTGGCTGCGCTCTCGCGTCGACGCACGAGTTGGTGACGAGGAGGCAGCAGAAGGACGTCTGCTCCAAGTCCGACAGGAGTTCGCTAGGCCCGGACTTGAGTTCGATGTAGCACTCGCTGATCTGGAACTCGCCCGGCTTTACCTGAGGCAGGGGAGAAACGCGGAAACGCGGGAGTTGGCCGCTGCTGCATGGCCCGTCTTTCGGCGCCTGGGTGTGGCACGCGAAGCGGCGGAGGCAATCCAGCTCTTTTGGAAAGCAGCACGCCGGGAGCGAGCTACGGTTGATATGGCCGATCGGGCTCTTGAGGCACTTCTGCGCGCTTGGCCCTGCCCAGCGGCTTGAAGAGCGGCCGAGCCGCGAGGCGCGGCTCGGCCGCAACTAGCAGCTTATGAAAGGCGGAATTCCAATAATGCTACTTCGCACACAGCCCGTTCGGGTCGATGCCACAGCCCCCTTCCCCCTGGACTGGAGGGGTGGTCTGGGTGGTCAAGCAACTCCCGTTTGGATCGATGATACAGCCCCCTTCCCCCTGGGTGGTCTGGGTGTTTGAGTCGCGCCCATCTGGGTCAATGAGGCAACCACCTTCGCTGCCACTGGGATCGATGCCGCAGCCTCCTTTCTCCCAGAAGCGGGTGACGAGTGTCCACGCTCGAGCGAGGAGATCGGCAGGAACCGAGAGGCTTCTGGCTGTCGTGGAGTGCAGCCCAGAACTCCGCGGCTGGGCAGTGGCAGCCCAGGGAGCGAGCAGAACGAGTCCGAAGGCGACGATCAGGACGAGGCGGTGAATGGGACGAGACATGCGGCGCTCCTCTTCCGGGCCGTTCCCGGAGCGGCCTCCATGGTCACTCGGTGGCCCTTGGAGGGTATGGTGCCGCAACGCGGTGAACAAATGTTCTGGAAATCCCCTGTAAGCACCTGGGATATCTCTGCGAGGAGAGGCAGATGGCCCACCACGAGGTGAAGGCAAGAACCGCCATGATCGTGCGGCTCATCCGGTTTCTGCGGGAATGGAGTCAGGAAGAGCTGGCGAAGCAGGCCGGAGTCCATTCCTCGGAGGTCTACCGCTGGGAGACGCAGGTCTACGCGCCGTCTCGTGCCAACCTGGAACGGCTCGCGGCGGCGGCACGAGTCCCCCTCGGCCTGCTAGAGATTCTGGCGGTCTTCGTGCTCTGGCTCCTGTGGCTCGGCGGGGCGCGCTCGGCCGCCGGCCAAGCGGAGGAGGAACCGCAGGAGAGGCTGGTCCGCGCCGCCCAGGAGGGAGTCGCGTTGGAGATGGCCCAGCCACTTTGCGGGCTGCCTCGCGCGGAGAGATGGGAGCGCCCGCCGGAGGACGCCGCAACGCGGAGCGAGATCACTGTCGTTTGGCTCTGCGCCGAGAGCGTGCGGGCGGCGGGATCCGATGCGGCCCGCGCTCTGTCGCTCACACGAGCGGCATTACGGGTAGCACGGAAGGCCGAGCCAGAGCATCGCCTCTTCCTGGAAGCCTACGTTCTACCGTTCGAAGGAAATGCCTTGCGAGTGGGAAGCGATTTCCAGCGGGCCGAAACGGCCTTCGTTCGCGCAAGGGCACTCCGCCCGGCTCTCTTTGCGCCGGGTAGAGAGAGACTCCACCTCTCCCGGCTCCTCGATCTGGAGGCGTCTCTCCGGCGTGACCAAGGCCGGTTTCCCGAGGCTTTGGATTTGCTTGATCGGGCTCTCGCGGCAAGCCGCACACCGGCGGCCGAAGGGCATGTCCTCCTCAATCGAGCCTTCACCCTGGAACAGATGGGGGACATTCCGGGCGCCGTGACCGCGTTGCAGCAGGCAGCCCAGAAGATCGATGGCGAGAGAGAGCCGCGGCAGTTGTTTGGGGCCCAGTTCAATCTTGTGGTGAACCTGTGCCACCTGGGTCGGTTCCAAGAGGCGGAGAAGCTGCTGCCTTCCGTCTGGATGCTGGCGGCGGAGCTGGAAAACCGGAACGACCTCGTGCGGGTCTCCTGGCTGGAGTCCCGCGTCCTCGCCGGCAAGGGAGACCTGGAGAAGGCCATCTCCACCCTGGAGCGGGTGCGGGAAGCGTTCGCGGAGCGGAAGAACCTGTACGACGTAGGCCGTTCCACCCTGGAGCTGGCCCGCCTCTATCTCCGCCAGGGCCGCACCGACAAGACGAAGGAACTAGCCGCCCGGGCCGAGCCCGTCTTCAGGGAGCTGAACGTCGCCCCTCGGGCCCTGGAGTCGGTCCTCGTCTTCCTGGAAGCCGCCCGCCAGGAAGCCGCCACCCTGGAGCTGCTCGACCAGGCCCTCCAGGCCCTGGGGCAGGGGCGGCGGGGGCGGTAGGGGGAAGGTATATACTGACCTGCCTAAACAGGAGGGAACCTGATGAGGCCGAGCATCAAGCGGCTGCTGTTTGCCGGAGCCATCACCCTGACGCTGTTTGTCCCGCGTCCAGCCCAGGCTTACGTCATTTGCAATCATTACGACTGCATGAGTGTTTGCACCTTTTACGACGATCAGGATAACGTTTTACGGAAGTCCTTCATCCCCACGCAGTGCTCGATGTGAGGTTCGATGATGAAAAGGCGTGACGCTTGGTTCTTTTCGGCTCTGTTGTTCGGCGCCAGCTTTCTGGAGGCGGCCGAGATGGACCGGGCGCTCACGCAGGTCCGCCCCCAGCATCTGGCGCCCTCCAGCACGGCCTGGAGCGGTGCGCAGTTTGTCCAAGCAGATCGCGAGGGGCGGATCTTCTTGCTGAGGTCCGAGGCTCTCGAGGTCTACCCCCTGGAAGCGGACGGCCAGTTCGGTGAGGTCCAGAGGCTGAAGGCCCTTCCGAGTAGTGGTCCGTTCCTTGAACGTGTGTTCGGAGCGGTGATGATGGGGCCGGGAGACTGGTTTCTGGAGCAGGGTGGCAGGGTCCGCCTGTTTCGCGGAGGGCAGGAGGAGTCCCTGGAGGATCCGCGTTGGCAGATCTCCGGGCTTGGGGCCAGCGGGGGAGACCCTGTGATCGCGGGAACCTCGGGTGAAGCCATGGCCCAGGTCTTTCTCAGAAAAGAGAGCGCGAAACCGGCTCCGCTGATGCTGACCTG
>DASPJI010000279.1:0-3639 GCA_035628695.1 Thermoanaerobaculia bacterium
CGAGCTGTTCCTGCGGCTCAAGGACTCCTATGCCGAGCTGTTCTCCCACGCCGGGGTGCTGTTCCGCACCACCAACCTCCTCCTGTTCGAGCACGTGCACCTGCCCATGGAGTACCGGCAGAACCTCTACCTCATCTTCAAGGAGGCGCTCAACAACTCGCTGCGCCACAGCGGCTGCCGCGAGATCGAGCTGTCCGTCGCCCTGCGCGGCCGCCACCTGGAGGTGGTCCTCAAGGACGACGGCCGGGGGTTCGATCCCGGCGAGCTCGAGGGCCGGGGGGACGGCCTGGAGAACATGCGGCGCCGGGCGTCGCGAATCGGCGGCAGCCTGGACATCGACTCGGCGCCGGAGCGGGGGACCGCCGTCGCTTTCAGCGGGCCACTCGCCAGCGGGGCCGGCGGGCTCAGCGGCGCCGGAGGGGGAGCATGATCCGCGTCGCCATCGTCGAGGACAACCAGACGATTCAGCAGGGGCTCTCGATGCTGATCGACGGCACGCCCGGGTACGCCTGTGTCGGCGCCTACACGGATTGCGAGTCGCTGCTCGCCGAGATCGCCGAGGTGCGCCCGGGCGTGCTGCTCATGGACATCGGCCTGCCCGGCATGTCGGGCATCGAAGGGGTGCGCCGGGTCAAGGCCGTGATGCCCGAGGTCAACATCCTGATCCTCACGGTCTACGACGAGAACGACCTGGTGTTCGAGGCGCTCTGCGCCGGGGCCTGCGGCTACCTGGTGAAGAAGACGCCGCCGGCGCGGCTGCTCGAGGCGATCCAGGAGGCCCACGGCGGCGGCTCGCCGATGAGCTCGCACATCGCCCGCAAGGTGGTGAACCTGCTGCGCCAGACATCCGGCAAGAAGGCGCCCGCGCTGCCTATCGGAGGTCTGGCGGCCGCGCGCCGCGAGACGCCCGGCGACGAGGCGATGCTCACCGCCCGCGAGCGCGACATCCTGAACGGCCTGGCCGAGGGCAACAGCTACCAGGCGCTGGCGAAGAACCTCAACATCAGCGCCGACACGGTGCGGTTCCACATCCGCAACATCTACCGCAAGCTCCACGTCCACTCGCAGTCCGAAGCGGTGGCCAAGGCGCTGCGCAAGGGGATCATCTAGGAGCCATGAACCTCTCCGACCTCTTCGCGATCCCCCCGCGGCAGACTCCGGCCAAGCCGGCGCTCCGCTTCCGCGACGGAGACACGGCGGCCGACCTGACCTACGAGGAGCTGTTCGCCGCCGCCGGCCGTCTCGCCGCCCACTTCCACTCGCTGGGGCTGAAGAAGGGGGACCGCGCCGCCTTCTTCCTTGGCAACCGGCCGGAATTCGTCATCGCCTACCTCGCGCTGATCCGCCTCGGCGCCGTCCTGGTCCCGATCAACCTGGCCTATCGCCGCCGCGAGATCGCCCACATCCTGGAAGACGCCGCGCCGCGCCTCCTCGTCACCGAGCGCTCGCAACTCCCCTTCCTGGAGGAGCTGGACCCCGCCGAGCGCCAGACCCTCGACTCGATCCTCCTCGTGGAGGACTTGTGGGCGGCGGTGCCTCCCCGTTTGGGTCAGGAGGGGGGTTTGTCTGGAGCCGGCCCCATCCACGGCTCCGACCTCGCCATGATCCTCTACACCTCCGGCACCACCGGCCGCAGCAAGGGGGCGATGATCAGCCACGACAACGTCCTGGCCACGATGACCGGCCTCCTCGCCGCCTGGGCCTGGCGGCCGGACGACGCCCTCCTCCTGTCGCTGCCGCTCTTCCACACCCACGGCCTCGTCGTCGGGCTCCACTGCGCCCTGGCCGCCGGGGCCACGGTCCTGCTGCGCCGCCGCTTCGACGCGGCCGAGACCGTCCGCGACCTCCTCTCCGGAGAACCGACGCTGTTCTTCGGCGTCCCCACCATGTACGTCCGCCTGGCCGACGAGCTGAAGACCGTGGCGGACCGCTCAGCCCTGGCCCGCATGCGCCTCTTCTGTTCCGGCAGCGCGCCGCTCGCCCCCGAGACCTTCGCCGCCTTCCGGGACCTCACCGGCCACGCCATCCTCGAGCGCTACGGCATGACCGAGACCGGGATGAACCTGAGCAATTCCTACGCGGGGGAGCGGGTGCCCGGCACCGTCGGCACGCCGCTGCCCGGGGTCTCCGCCCGCATCGTCGACGCCGCCGGCCGGGACGTGGAGCCGGGCGGGGAGGGGGAGCTGCTGGTGCGGGGGAGCAACGTCTTCTCCGGCTACTGGCAGGCGCCGGAGAAGACCGACGAGAGCTTCACCCACGACGCGGCGGGCTGGCGCTGGTTCAAGACCGGCGACCTCGCCCGCCAGGACCCCGCCACCGGCGCCATCACCCTCCTCGGCCGCCGCCACGAGCTGATCATCTCGGGCGGCTTCAACGTCTACCCGCGCGAGGTGGAGGAGGTGCTCGTCACCTTCCCGGGCGTCCGCGAGGCCGCGGTGGTGGGCCGCCGGCATCCGGAGTGGGGCGAGGTCCCCGCGGCCTTCCTGGTGACGGACGGCGAGATCGACGAGACGGAACTGATCATCTTCTGCAAGTCGCAGATGGCCGGCTTCAAGGTGCCGCGGGAGGTCCGCTTCGTGGAGGCCCTGCCGCGCAACGCCTTGGGGAAGGTGCAGAAGCACCTGCTCTGAGGAGCCCTGTCTCCTCCGGGAAGGTAAGTCTCTGCTCTGCAATTTTCGCCCGTCTTCGATAAAGTCCGGGGTTGGAGGGAGAGAGAGTGCCGAAACGACCCACCCTGGCCCTGCTGCGGCCATTCCAGACCTTTTTCCGGCTCGAATCCGCGAGCGGCATCCTGCTGCTCGCCTCGGCGGTGCTCGCGCTGATCTGGGCGAATTCGCCGCTGTCCCCCTACTACTTCGGGCTGTGGGAGACCAATGTCACCGCCAGCGTCGGCGGCTTCGCCATCTCGAAGCCGCTGCTCCTCTGGATCAACGACGGCCTCATGGCCATCTTCTTCTTCGTCGTCGGCCTGGAGATCAAGCGCGAGGTGCTGGTGGGGGAGCTGGCGTCGCCCAAGAAGGCGGCGCTGTCCATCGCCGCCGCGATCGGGGGGATGCTCGTCCCGGCGGGGATTTATGCCTTCCTCAACTCCGGCGGCGCGGGGAGCTCCGGCTGGGGCATTCCCATGGCGACGGACATCGCCTTCACCCTCGGCGTGCTGGCGCTCCTCGGCCGGCGCGTGCCGCTGGCGCTCAAGGTCTTCGTGACCGCGGTGGCGATCGTCGACGACCTCGGCGCCGTGCTGGTGATCGCGCTCTTCTACACCGCCGAGGTCGACGGGGTGGCGCTGCTGGGCGCCGCCGCGGTGCTCGGCACCATGGCGCTGATGAACCGCGCCGGCGTCCGCCACCCGCTCGCCTACCTGGCCGTCGGCGTGGTGCTGTGGTTCGCGGTGCACGCCTCGGGGGTCCACGCCACCATCGCCGGCGTGCTGGCCGCCATGGCGATCCCCTCGCGCACCCGCATCGACTCCCAGGAGTTCCTCGTCGGCGGCCGCCGCATCCTGGACGAGTTCGACGACGCCGGCGTCGAGGGCGAGAGCGTGCTCTCCAACCACGGCCAGCAGGCGGCGATCCAGGCGCTGGAGACGCGCTGCGAGGCGGCGCAGGCCCCGCTGCAGCGCATCGAGCACGACCTGCA
>DASPJI010000280.1:0-14100 GCA_035628695.1 Thermoanaerobaculia bacterium
CTGAACGCCCCAGGCGAGGCTGGTGACTCCGACGGCCAGCGCCAGCGCCATGAGAGTGATGTTCAGCCAGCGCAGCCCCGCGACGGCGGGACGGACGGTGGTCAGTGCGGTGATCACCATATAGGCCGTCAATAATCCGGCGATCACCGAGCCCTCGGTGGCGCTCAGTGCCGCGACCACCGCCCCGATGAGCGACATCCCGAGCATTGCGTAGACGAACAGCATCCCGCTCTGCCGGTGCAGGCGCGCCCCTTTGGCCGCGAAGAGCGCGATGTAACCCGACACGAGTCCCAGCCCACCTCCAAGGATGTGGATGAAAAGCGCCATTTCCATGGCGATCCTCCTGCTTGTTTTTAGTTCAGATCGGTTCACGTTTGCGGCGCAGGCGCACCGCTGCCGCGATGCACACCGCGGCGAAGATCAGCCCGATCCAGAGACCGGGCGTGCTCAGGAATCTCGACGGAGTGAGCTTCGACAGATCCCCGATTTTCCCATCGATAGATGTGAAGGCTGTCTCCATGGCGCCCGTCACACGGTACTTCAGCATGGAGGCGAGGTACGGGCTATTGAACAAGTGGTTCCCTGCAACGAAGATCATGGCCGGAGGCAGGACAGCCCACAGGAAGGGCACACGCCGGGCCCAGGCGGAGAGTAGTAGCGCCCAGCCATAGATGGGTGCGAACCAGAGGGTATGCACGGCCAGGCCGTAGGCCATCACTACCATCTCCTGGGGAAAGTGGAGCTGGGTCCAGAAGGCAGAGGGACTCTTGCCATTGGCCAGCAGGACCAGGATGCCGAAGAGTGCCAGGAAGAATTTCGTCGCCACGCTGAGCACGAACGCGATCAACGGCAGCGCCACCAGTGGAACGATCGCTTTCGAGAGAACGGTGGTCAGATCCGAAACCGGCAGCGACTTCCAGAAAAGGATGCTGCGGTCGCGGCGCTCGCCGTAGAGCGCGTCGAGTGAGTAGAAGAGCCCGACGAGGAAGGTGGCCAGCATGATCGGAGCCGGCGCCATGTTGTACGACCCCGCGGCGTAGGCCTGGAGACCGGGAAGGGTGCTCTTGGGCCCAGGCACGCTGAGGGTGTGGATGGCGAGGCCGAGGAACACGACTCCGGCAACGATCAGCGGCGCGATGTAGATCGAGCGGTTCTCCCACAGCTCGCGCCGGACCGACCAATAGATCGGACGCGTCTCCGGCAAGGACGCGGGCGCGGCCGGCTGAGGGTCGTTGACAAGTGAGGTGTCCGTTCGAGAGCTCATTGAGCCGCTCCTTGTGGATGATCCATGACGGCGACGAACAGATCGGCGATGCTGGGGGTGCGCACGTCACCCAGCGCGGCGAGCTGCTGACGGCCGGCGTGGTTGAAGAGCAGGATGCTCCGGCCGAGGATCTGGCGCTCCCGGAGAGGCCCGAGCGCCCGTGCCGCGGCCAGGCAATCGGGAGGCACCATCACTTCCAGATAGCGCGACTCGAACTCTTCCATGCTGCTGGCGAGCACGACGCGGCCGCGGTCGATGAACATGAAGTCGGTGAGGACGTCCTGGATCTCCTCGACCTGATGCGTGGTCACGAGGATAGTGCGGCCCCGATCGAAATAATCGTTCAGCAGGGAGTCGTAGAACTGCTTGCGGACCAGGAGATCGAGGCCCAGCGTCGGCTCGTCCAGCACCAGCAGTCTCGCGTCGATGGCCATGACCAGCGCGAGGTGCAGTTGGGTCACCATTCCCTTCGACAGCTCTCGGACCTTGCTCGTGCGCTTGATGGTGGTCCTGGCGAGGAACTCTTCGGCCTTGGCGCGGTCGAACCGCGGATGGACGCCGGCGACGTAGTCGAGCACCTGGGAGACCCGGATCCAGCGCGGCAGCACGGCGACGTCGGCGATGAAGGCGACGTCGCGCATGAGCCGGTCGCGCTCGGTCCAGGGATCGAGCCCGAGGACCCGCAACTCCCCCTCGTAGGGGATCAGGCCGAGGATCGCGTGCAGCGCGGTGCTCTTGCCAGCGCCGTTGGGACCGATCAACCCGAGGACGCGCCCCTCTTCCACGCGCAGATCGATGCCGTCCAGCGCGATGGTGGATCCAAAGGCCCTTCGCAGTCCGCGTGCTTCGATGGATGACATGCTCTCAACGCTCCTTTTCGGATTCCTGGATGGCGGCGTTGTCCAATAGCTCCCGCGGCGAGAGGCCGAGCCTCCGGATGGTCTCGACGACCTTCGGCCACTGTTCCGTGAGGAACCTCCGGCGCTCGTCCCGCAGCAGCAGGTCGCGCGCGCCGGCCTTGACGAACAGGCCGCGCCCCCGCTTCTTCTCCAGGAGCCCTTCGTCGACCAGTTGTTGATAGCTCTTGAGGACGGTGAGCGGGTTGACCCGGTACTCGGCGGCCACGTTGCGCACCGACGGCACCGGATCTCCCTCCCCGAGCAGCCGGTCGAGGATCATCTCGACCACCAAGTCGTGGATCTGCCGGTAGATCGGCTGGCTGTCGTTCCATTCGCGGTCCATGTTCGAGCTCAGGTGCGGTGATGTAGTCAACTATAACACCATATCGAGGGAATGCAAGTGGGTGCCGGAAATGATCCGGCGTTCTCATCTGTTAGACTCTCCCGGCCCATGAGTGAACCCTCGAACCGCCCCCGCGTGGGCATGATCAGCCTCGGCTGCCCGAAGAACCTCGTCGACAGCGAGATCATGCTCGGCGAGCTGGCACGGCGTGGCTACGAGGTGGTCGCCGACCTGGACTCCGCCGACACGGTGGTGGTCAACACCTGCGCCTTCATCGAGGAGGCCCAGCAGGAGTCGATCGACACCATCCTGGAGGTGGTGGGCCGCAAGGGGCAGGGGGTGGAGAAGGTGCTGGTGGCCGGCTGCATGGTCAACCGCTTCGGCCAGGAGCTCTCCCGGTCGATCCCCGAGATCGACGGCTTCGTCAGCCTCGACCAGCTCCGCGAGGTGGGCGACCTGGTGCAGCTCGGCGGCGGGCCGCCGCTGCCCGCGCCGTCGCACATGGTCTTCGACCACACGGCGCCGCGGCTGCTGACCACCCAGGGGCACGCGTATCTGAAGGTGGCGGAGGGGTGCAACAACCCCTGTACCTTCTGCGCCATCCCGGTCTGGCGGGGGCGCTTCCGCAGCCGCACCATCGAGAGCCTGTTGGCGGAGGCGAAGCAGCTCGAGGCGGCCGGCATTACCGAGCTGAACCTCATCGCCCAGGACACCACCCGCTACGGCGAGGACCTGGGGCTGCGCCGGCACGGCCTGCTGCGCCTGGTCGAGGCGCTGCTCGCGGAGACGTCGATCCCCTGGATCCGTTTCCTCTATGCCTATCCGACGACGCTCGACGAGGACCTGCTGCGGCTGATGGGGACGGAGGAGCGCTTCTGCTCCTATCTCGACATGCCGCTCCAGCACAGCCACGGCGACATCCTCTCGGCCATGCGGCGGGGCGGGGACGCGCGGCGCTACCTGCGGCTGCTGGAGCGGGCTCGCGAGTTGGTCCCCGACATCTCCCTGCGCTCCACCTTCATCGTCGGCTTCCCCGGCGAGACCGAGGAGCACTTCCGGGACCTGATGGCGTTCATCGAGCGCGCCCGCTTCGACCACCTGGGGGCGTTCGCCTACAGCCCCGAAGAGGGGACCCCCGGCGCCGGGCTGTCCGGCCGGGTGGCGAAGAACGTCGCGCGGCGGCGGCTGCGCCAGCTCCTCGAGGCACAGAAGCCGATCGCGCTGGAGAGCCGGCGGCGGCTGGTCGGGCGGCGGCTGGAGGTGCTGGTCGAGGGGGTCTGCGAGGAGAGCGAGCACCTGCTCCAGGGCCGGCACCGCGGCATGGCGCCGCAGATCGACGGCCGGCTGCTGATCAACGACGGCGACGCCCCGGCCGGCACCCTGGTCGAGGTGGAGATCACCGAAGCCTACGCCGACGACATCGTCGGCCACATCACCGGCGCGGCCCGTCCTCAGGACCGGGACCGGGTACGGATCGCCGAGTCCGCCGAGATCTCTTCTCTCGAAGGCGAGCCGGCGGCCTTCTTCGCCTGATATCCTCCGCGGGCGCCATGCTCGTCATCCAGGACGCCTACAACAGCAGTGACCTGCCCCACGGCGGCGTGGGCGCCATCGGCAACTTCGACGGCGTCCACCGCGGCCAGCGGGCGATCCTCGACCTGGTGGTGGCCCGTGCCCGGGAGCTCCAGGTCCCCGCGGTGGTCATCACCTTCGACCCGCACCCGCTGACGGTGCTGCGGCCCGGCCAGGCACCGACGCCGCTGACCACGCTGCGCCAGAAGGAGGCGCTGCTCGACGAGGCGGGGGTGTCGGTGGTGCTCGTGGTCCGCTTCGACCAGGACCTGGCGCGCACCCCGGCGCGCGTCTTCGTGCGCGACTTCCTGCACGGCCGGCTCGGCCTGCAGGAGATCTACGTCGGCTCCGGCTTCGTCTTCGGCCACCAGCGGGAGGGGGACCTGCCGCTGCTGCGCCAGATGGGGGAGAGCCTCGGCTTCAAGGCGTTCGGGGTGGAGGAGGTCCTTCAAGAAGGGGAGCGGATCTCCAGCACCCGCGTCCGGCGCGCCATTTCCGAGGGGAAGGTGACGGAGGCGGCCGAGATGCTGGGGCGCCCCTACACGATTTCCGGCATCATCGCCCGCGGCGACCGCATGGGGCAGCGCCTCGGCTGGCCGACGATCAACCTGGTCCCCGAGAACAAGCTGCTGCCGGCTGACGGCGTCTACGCCGGCCGGGTGTTCTTCCCGAGCTTTCCGGCGACCTTCGACTGCGTGACCAACATCGGCACGCGGCCGACGGTCTACGAGAACTACCAGCGCGTGGTCGAGAGCCACATCCTGGACTTCAAGTCCGATGTCTACGGCGCCCGGGTGGACATCTCCTTCTACAAGCGATTGCGGGAGGAGAGGATCTTCCCCACGGTGATGGACCTGGCCGCCCAGATCGGCCGCGACGTCGAGGCCACGCGCGAGTACTTCTCCCGGCGCCGGATGGAACAAGAGGTGCCCTCCGCCGGGTTGGAGAGGGAGTGAGGGGCGCCGTACGCCTTTGGCCCCGCCACCCGAGACCCGATACGATGCCGTGGGGAACACGCCCTTCGGGCAGCCCCGACGAGAAATGGAGAGAGAGAGATGGCCAGCGAGAAGATCGTGACGATCAGCGAGGACAACTTCGAGAACGAAGTGCTCAAGTCGGACCAGCCGGTCCTGGTGGATTTCTGGGCGGAGTGGTGCGGCCCCTGCCGGATGGTGGCGCCGGTGCTGGACCAGATCGCCGATGAGATGGACGGCAAAGTGCGCATCGCCAAGCTGAACGTCGACGAGAACCAGAAGATCGCCTACCAGTTCCAGGTGTCGAGCATCCCGACGTTCATCCTGTTCAAGAACGGCCAGGTTGCCGACCGGACCATGGGCGCGATGCCCAAGAACGCGTTCCAGAGCTTCATCGACCGGAACATCTAAGAGCGCTCCGGGCCGCCCGCCGCGCTCCGGCCCCCGGGCGGCCCTGCCCCGTCTACGCACATGAGCTCGCCTGACGCCCTGGACGGCCGTCTCGCCTTCCTGAACGCCGGGCTGGACGAGCTGGGCTGCCAGGCCCTCCTCGTCTTCGCCCCCTCCGCGGCCGATCCCGACCTGGCGGTCTTCACCGGCTCCGTCCACCTCGGCGAGTCGCTGCTCGTCGCGCCGCGGGGGGAGCGCCCCCGGCTCGCCTATCTCACCCCCATGGAACGCGACGAGGCGGCGGCCACCGGCCTCCTCCTGATCACCCCCGAAGAGCTGGATGTCCTCCGCTGGACCCAGGAGGCCCCCGAGCCGGTGGACTTCACGGCCGCCGTGACGGCGCGGGCGCTGGAGCTCGCCGGGCTCTCTCCCGGGCGGGTGGCCCTGGCCGGGCACGGCCGGGTGGGCGTCCTGCACGCCGTCCTCTCCCGTCTGGCGCGTTCGGGCTGGTCCTGGGTTCCCGCCAACGACCTGCTGACCGGGCTGCGCAAAGGCAAGGTGGCGGGGGAGCTGGCCGCCATCCGGGCCGCCGCGGCGGGGACCGTCGAGGCCTTCCGCACCGTGGCGCGCCTGCTGGCCGCCGCCGGTCTCCGGGCAGGTGAAGGGGACGAGCTCTGGCTGGAGGGGGAGCGGCTCACCGTCGCCCGCCTGCGCGCCGAGGTGGCGCGGACCCTCGCCGGCTTCGGCCTCGAGCAGCCGCGGGGCAACATCATCGCGCCGGGGGAGGAGGGGGGCGTGCCCCACTCGACCGGCACTCAGGAGCGGGTGCTGCGCGCCGGCGAGTCCCTGGTGGTTGACCTCTTCCCCCGCGGCACCTTGTTTGCCGACTGTACCCGCACCTTCTGTGTGGGCACGCCGCCGGAGCCCCTCGCCCGCGCCCACGCCGCGGTCCTCGCCGCCCTGCGCGCGGCGCACGCCGGAGCAACCGCCGGCGCTACCTCCACGATCAGGGGCTGGGACCTCCAGGAGGCGGTCTGCCACTCCCTCGGCGACGCCGGCTATCCCACCCCCATCTCCCACCCCGGCACCACCCGCGGCTACGTCCACAACCTGGGCCACGGTGTCGGCTTCGAGCTGCACGAGCAGCCGATCTTCAAGAAGGTCGCGGGCCGGGAAGGGGTGCTCGCCCACGGCGACGTCTTCACCCTGGAGCCCGGGCTCTACGATCCCGAGGCCGGCTACGGCGTCCGCCTCGAGGACCTCGTCCACCTGACCCCGGGCGGTCTCGAAAACCTCACGCCGCTGCCGTACGATCTCGATCCCCGCGCCTGGGGCTGAAAATCCGGCCCGCACGCTCTGTCCGGGAACGGATCGGGCCCAGGTCCGGTCCAAGGAGGTGACTGTATGAGCGACGAGACTGCGGCCTACGAGAAGCTGGGAGCGTTCTATCTGGGGCGCCCGTACGACCTGGAGCGTGGAGAAGCCCGGCCGGTGCCGCTGCTCTATGATTCCCGCGACCTCCTGACCCACGCCGTCTGCGTCGGCATGACCGGCAGCGGCAAGACCGGCCTCCTCATCGGGCTGCTCGAAGAGGCTGCCATCGACGGCATCCCCTCCCTGGTGATCGATCCCAAGGGGGACCTGGCCAACCTGCTGCTCACCTTCCCCCGCCTCGCGCCCGGCGACTTTGTTCCCTGGGTCGACGCCGACGCCGCCGGCCGCGCGGGGATCTCGCCCGAGGACTTCGCGGCGCGCGAGGCGGAGACCTGGAAGAACGGCCTCGGCCAGTGGGGGCAGAGCGGCGAGCGGATCGCGCGGCTGCGGGAGGCGGCGGACTTCGCCGTCTACACGCCGGGAAGCGAGTCGGGGCTGCCGGTCTCGATCCTCGCCTCCCTCGCGGCGCCCCCGGCCGACGTGCTGGCCGACGGGGACCTGCTGCGCGAGAGGGTCTCGGGCCTCGCCGCCAGCCTCCTCACCCTGCTGGGGATCGAGGGGGACGACGCCGACCCGGTGCGCGGGCGCGACCACATCCTGCTCTCGACCCTGTTCGACGCCGCCTGGCGGGAGGGGCGCGGCCTCGACCTCGCGACGCTCATCCAGCAGATCCAGAAGCCGCCGGTGGAGCGCGTCGGCGTCCTCGACCTCGAATCGTTCTATCCCGCCAAGGAGCGCTTCGCTCTGGCCATGGCGGTCAACAACCTGCTGGGCTCTCCCGGCTTCGCGGCCTGGCTGCGCGGCGAGCCGCTGGACGTCGACCGGCTGCTCTACACCCCCTCCGGCAAGCCGCGGGTGGCCGTCTTCTCGATCGCCCACCTGGGGGACCGGGAGCGGATGTTCTTCGTCTCGCTGCTCCTCCAGCAGACCCTCGCCTGGATGCGGTCCAAGCCGGGCACCTCCAGCCTGCGGGCGATCCTCTGCATGGACGAGGTCTTCGGCTACATGCCGCCGGTGGCCGAGCCGCCGTCGAAGCGGGCGATCCTCACCCTGCTCAAGCAGGCCCGCGCCTTCGGCCTCGGCCTGGTGCTCGCCACCCAGAATCCGGTCGACCTCGACTACAAGGGGCTGGGCAACGTCGGCACCTGGTTTCTCGGACGGCTGCAGACCGAGCGCGACAAGCAGCGCCTGCTCGACGGCCTCCAGGGGGCTGCGGGCGGCATGGACCGCGGCGAGCTGGAGCGGATGCTGTCGCAGCTCGGCAAGCGGGTGTTCCTGCTCCACAACGTCCATGAGGAGGAGCCGGAGGTCTTCCAGACCCGCTGGACGCTGTCGTACCTCCGCGGGCCGCTCACCCGCACCGAGATCAAGCGGCTGATGGACCCGCGCAAGGGGGGCACGCCCGCAGCCACGGCGACGGCTCCAGCCCCGTCCGCCCCGTCCGCCGCCTCGGATAGCGGCACCGGCGCGCCGCCGGTGCTGCCGCCCGATATCTCCCAGCGCTTCCTGCCGGTTTGCTCGCGGCCGTCCGGCATCGTCTACCGTCCGGCCCTCTTCGCCGCGGCCAAGGTGCACTTCGCCGACGCCAAACAGGGGATCGAGCACGAGGAGGAGACGGCGCTGCTCGCTCTCATGGCAGCGGGGGAAGGGGAGCCGGTGGACTGGTACGCCGCCGAGGGCGTCGAGTTGTGGAAAGAAGACCTGGAGCCCGAGCCGGTGGCGGGGGCGCGCTTCGAGCCGCTGCCCGACGCCGCGGTGCGGGCCAAGAGCTACGACGGCTGGCGGCGGGACCTCGAGGAGTGCCTTTACCGGACCCGCCGCTGCGACCTGTTCCGCAGCCCGGCCCTGGGGGTGACCTCTCGCCCCGGCGAGCTGGAGCGCGACTTCCGTATCCGCCTGTCCGACTTGGCGCGCGAGAAGCGGGACGGGCAGGTAGAGACTCTGCGCAAGAAGTACGCGTCCAAGGTGGCGCAGCTCGAGGACCGCATCCGCCGGGCCGAGCAGACCAAGGAGCGTCAGGAGGACCAGGTCCGGCAGCAGGGTTGGCAGACCGTCCTCTCGGCCGGCACGGCGGTGGCGGCAATGCTCTTCGGCCGCAAGAAGCTGAGCCACGCGAACCTCGGCCGCGCCACCTCGGCGGTGCGCGGCGTCGGCCGGACTTTCCAGGAGCGCCAGGACGTGAGCCGGGCCCAGGAGAACGTCGAGGCGCTCCAGCGCCAGCTCGCCGACCTGAACACCGAGCTCGAGGCGGAGATCGGGAAGCTCGAGGCCCGCTTCGATCCCGAGGCGGAGCCGCTCGAGACCGTGAGCCTCAAGCCGCGGCGCACCGACGTCGAGGTCCGCTTCCTCTCCCTGGCCTGGGCTCCGGGCCGTCCTGGAGACGCCGGCTGGGAGCCGGCCTGGCGGTGAGCGGCCCGTGCAGGGAGAAACCGTGGCTCGCCGCCCTCGTAGACAGGGTTGGGAGGAGTAAAGAGGCACGATGGTACGTTTTGATTCTCAGGACTCGGGGCGCGTGGCAAGGGTGTGTAACTTCTATACGGCGGCTCGCGGCCGCCGGCTGACGCAGAAGGAGCGCGGCATTGGAAGTCTTTCTCAGCATTCTGGTCGGCCTGGGCCTGAGCGCGGCCTGCGGATTCCGTATCTTCATTCCTCCTCTGATCCTCTCGCTCGCCGCGCGCGGCGGGCATCTGGAGCTCGGCGACAGCTTCGCGTGGATGGGCTCGAACGCGGCGCTGATCTCGTTCGCGGTGGCCACCGTGCTGGAGATTGCCGGGTATTACATCCCCTGGGTGGACAACCTGCTCGACGCCATCGCCACGCCCACGGCGGTGGTGGCCGGGATTCTGGTTTCGGCCTCGACGTTTACCGACGTGACCCCGTTCCTCAAGTGGACGCTGGCGATCCTCGCCGGCGGCGGGTCGGCGGCGGTGTTCCAGGGGATCACGGCCACGGCGCGGCAGATCTCGTCGCTCAGCACGGGTGGCCTGGGCAACCCGCTCCTTGCCACGGTCGAGGCGGCGGGCTCGGCGTTGTTGGCGGTCCTTTCCGTGACGTTGCCGTTGTTGGCGATCCTGGTGGTGGTCGGTCTGTTGTACTTTGGAGTGAGGCGTCTACTTTTTCGCCGTCCAGTGCGGGTCACTTGAGGGAGAGATCCCGCGCCCGGCGTTCAGGAAGTCAGGAGGAATGAAGCTCATGCTCGACTTCAAGAGACGATCCCGCGTCCGGCACACCTCTCTGGGCGCCACGCTCCTCGCTGTGGCTGGGGCGATGGCGCTCGGGGGCTGTGCCACCGGTGGCCCGCCTGATCAGGGGGATCGCTCGCAGATCGCTCCCACGCTGCAGGCCCGGGGCGTCGACCCTAACGCCGTGGTCATCCCCTATGAGCTGACCGACGAGATGCGCGAGTGGGTGCACCGCATGGTGCCGCGGAACCTCTCGTTCGATCGGCGCCTGCCGATGCTGGTCGACGCCCTGCTCAGCGAGAAGGGTCTCAATGTCACGTACGAGGCGAAGCACACCGGCACGGCGGAGGAGGTCTTCAAGACGCGCCGCGCCAACTGCCTCGCCTTCACCAGCCTGTTCGTGGCGATGTCGCGCGAGGTGGGGGTGCCGGCCTTCTTCCTCGACGTCCAGGAGCTGGAGCGGTTCGAGAAGGAGGGAGACCTGGTGGTGGTCTCGGGTCACGTCAGCGCCGGCTATGGGATCGGCAAGACCTTGCAGGTCCTGGACTTCTCGTCCGTGTCTCCGACGTCGGGCTACCAGCGCCGGGTGTTCCCCATTTCCGACGTCCGGGCGATCGCGCTCTATCACTCCAACCGTGGCGCCGAGGCGCTACGCGCCGGCAACGAGGAGGAGGCGCTGGACTGGCTGCACAAGGCGGTGGCCATCGATCCCGAGGTGCCGGGCGCCTGGATCAACTATGGCGTGGCGCTGCGGCGCTCTGGCAAGGACGGCGAGGCGGAGAACGCCTACCGCAAGGCGCTGGAGATCGACTCGGGCGCGGTGTCGGCCTATCAGAACCTGGCGTCGCTGCTGCGCTACAAGGGGCGGACGCAGGAGGCCGAGCAGCTCATGGCGCTGACTCTCCGGATGGGCACCCGCAACCCGTACAATTACCTGGCGCTCGGCGACCTGAGCCTGTCTCACGGCCGTTTCGACGAGGCCCGCCGGTACTACAAGCGGGCCATGCGGCTCTACCGGGACAATCCGGAGCCCTACGCCGCCCTGGGGATCATCTCGCTGATCGATGGCGACCGGTTGGAGGCCACCAAGTGGCTGCGCAAAGCCAGCGCCATCGACCAGGAGAACAACCGGGTCAAGCAGCTCCAGGCCCGTCTCGGCAGCCAGGTCGGGTGAGCGGACAGGCATGAGGTCCCTCACCCGCCATCTCACGATGAACGTCCCGGCGCGTATGGACTTCGTCAACATCACGCCGGACGTGGAGCGTGCCGTGGCGGAGAGCGGGGTCCAGGAGGGGCTCTGTCTGGTCAACGCCATGCACATCACGGCGAGCGTCTTCATCAACGACGACGAGCCGGGGCTGCACCGGGATTACAAGCGCTGGCTCGAGGAGCTGGCGCCGTTCGACGCCAGCTCGCAGCGCTACCATCACAACCGCACCGGTGAGGACAACGCCGACGCCCACCACAAGCGCCAGATCATGGGCCGCGAGGTGGTGGTGGCGATCACCGGCGGCCGTCTCGACTTCGGTCCCTGGGAGCAGATCTTCTACGGGGAGTTCGACGGCCGCCGGCCCAAGCGGGTGCTGGTGAAGGTCATCGGGGAGTAGGGGCGGCCAGCGTGGCCGGCGGCTGGCGCATCTGGGTCGACACCGGAGGGACGTTCACCGATTGCCTGGCGGTGGACCCCTCCGGCGGGCTCCACCGTGCCAAGGTGCTGTCCACCAGCGCCTTGCGCGGACGGGTGGAGGAGCGGGCCGGCCCCACCTCCCTCCGGCTCGCCGCCCCCTGGCGGGTCCCCGCGGACTTCTTCGCCGGCTTCACTTTCAGACTCCTCGGCGGCGGCGCCTCCCAGGCTGCCGCCGTGACGGGGTACGACCCGGCCGGCGTTCTCGATCTGGCAGCTCCCATCGACGGCAGCCTCTCCGGCGCGACCTTCGAGCTGCGCTCCCCGGAGGAGGCCCCGGTCCTCGCCGCCCGTCTGGTGACCGGAACTCCACTCGGCTGGGCGCTGCCGGAGATCGCCCTGCGCCTCGCCACGACCCGGGGGACCAATGCCCTCCTGGAGCGCAAGGGGGCGGCCACCGCGCTGTTCGTCACCCGCGGCTTCGCCGACCTGCTGCGCATCGGTACGCAGCAGCGTCCCGATCTGTTCGCCTTGGAAGTCCGCCGGCCCGAGCCCCTCTATCGCGAGGCGGTGGAGGTTCCCGAGAGGCTGGCCGCGGACGGCTCCGTCGTCGAGCCCCTCGATCTCGAGACCCTGCGCGCCACGGCCGAGCGGCTGCTGGCGGATGGGGTCGTGACGGCGGCCGTGGCGCTGATGCACGGCTACCGCAATCCGGCCCACGAAGAGGAGCTGGGCGCCTTCCTCGCAGGGCTCGGTTTCCGGCACGTCTCCCTCTCCTCGCGCCTGGCCCCGCTGATCAAGCTGCTCCCCCGGGCCGAGACCGCGGTGGTGGACGCCTACCTGTCCCCGCTGCTGGCGGATTACCTGGCCGGGGTCTCCAGAGCGATCTCGCACGGCTCACTGCACGTGATGACCAGCGCCGGCGGCTTGGTGCGGGCCGAGGCGTTCCGCGCCAAGGACGCCCTGCTCTCCGGGCCCGCCGGCGGAGTGGTGGGGGCGGCTCTCTCCGGGCGGCGGTCGGGGTTCCGGCGGGTGATCGCGTTCGACATGGGCGGCACTAGCACCGACGTCGCCCGCTGGGACGGCGATTTCGAGTACCTCTTCGAGCACCGGGTGGGGGACGCCCATCTGGTGGCACCGGCCTTGGCCATCGAGAGCGTGGCCGCCGGCGGCGGCTCGATCTGCTCCTTCGACGGCGCCCAGCTCCGGGTGGGGCCCGAGAGCGCCGGCGCTGCTCCCGGGCCTGCCTGCTACGGTGCCGGCGGACCGCTGACGCTCACCGACGTCAACCTCCTCCTGGGACGGCTGGATCCAGGCAGGTTCGAGATCCCGCTCGATCCCGGGGCGGCGGAGCGGGCGCTCGGAGAGCTCCTGGAGGGGATGGCGGCGCGCGGGCCGGCACCCGAGCCGGAGGCCGTTCTGGCGGGGCTGCTGGACATCGCCAACGAGAAGATGGCCGAGGCGATCCGGGAGGTGTCGGTCCGCCGTGGCTACGACCCCGCGGACCACGCTCTCGTCGCCTTCGGCGGTGCCGGAGCCCAGCACGCATGCGCCGTGGCCGAGCTGCTGGGGATCGGCAGCGTTCTGGTGCCGGTGGACGCCGGTCTGCTCTCGGCTCTCGGCCTGGGGGCGGCGGTGGTGGAGCGCTTCGCCCAGCGGCAGGTGCTCGCGCCCCTGGTCCAGGTGGAAGGGCACCTGCAGGGGTGGCTCGACGAGCTGGGGCGTCAGGCGGTCTCCGACGTCGTGGCCGAGGGCATGCTTCCGGAGTCTGTCCGGGTCCGCCGTCGGCTGCTCAACCTCCGCTTCACCGGCCAGGAGACGGCGCTGACGGTGGAGTATGGCGAGGAGCCCGTGGACCAGGCCTTCGCTGCCGCGTACCGAGAGATCTACGGCTATGCTCCCGAGGGACGGGCGGTGGAGCTGGAGTCGGTGCGGGTGGTGGCCTCGTCGTCCGCGGAGGAGGAGGTCTTGCCGGCGGAGGCGGCGACGCGGTTCCCCGCGGCGCCTGAGGGCTCCCGGCGCTGCTGCTTCGGTGGAAGCTGGCGGGACGTCCCTTTCTTCGACCGAGCGGGGCTCCGTCCCGGCGCCTCCTTCCAGGGACCGGCCCTGGTCTTCGAGGCGCACAGCGCCACGGTGGTGGCCGAGGGCTGGGACGGGATGGCGGACGGCGCCGGCGGCCTGGTCCTGGCGCAGCGGTAGCGGATCTGGAGGATGGGCAGAGTGCAGGAAAATTGGAATCTGATCCAGCGGGAAGCGTTCTTTGCTCAGCGGCTGCAGCCGCTGCGGCGGATCTGCGCCGCCCTGGCCGCGAACGCTGTGCTCATGGCCGCGGTAGCCTGGTTCCTCCTCGGGCCCGGGGGCTTCGTGCCGCCGCGCCTGCCGGACGCGGTGCCGCTCTCCATCACGGCGGCCTCGGCG
>DASPJI010000281.1:0-2890 GCA_035628695.1 Thermoanaerobaculia bacterium
CGTGGGATCGTGGAGGCGCGGCGGGTGCTGGCCGACCGGCTGCGGCGGGGCGAGGAGATCCCGGGCTTCGGGCAGCCGCTCTATCCGGAGGGAGACCCGCGCGGCAAGGCCCTCCTCGCCCTGGCGGCCGAGGTGGCCCCAGGCTCGAAGGAGGTCGAGCTGGCGGAGGCGCTGGCCGAGGCCGGCCGCGAGCTCCTCGGCGAGCATCCCACCCTCGACCTCGGGCTGGTGGCCGTGGCACGGGCCCTCGGCCTGGCCGAACGCACGCCGCTCGCCCTCTTCGCCCTCGGCCGCGCCATCGGCTGGCTCGGCCACGCGATCGAGCAGTACGCCGCGGGACGGCTGATCCGTCCGCGCGCCACCTATGTCGGGGAACCGCCTGAGGGGGAGCTGTCCGTGTAGGTCCGTGCAGGTCCGTGGAAGTCCGTGAGTCCGTGTAACGCCCCCGGGGGGCGGGTGCCAGGCACCCGCCCCGGGATTCGAAAACCTTACCGGAAGGCGGCGACGGTCGCGGCGCGGGCGTTCAGCACGCGGGCGTTGTCGCTCTGCGTGGAGTTGCCCATGGGCACGCCGTTGTAGAGCTTGAGCGGGCTCGACCAGTAGTTGAGGCGCGGGCAGCCGCCGGGGCAGTCGTAGGCCATGATCGTGCGCCAGTCGGGGCTGCCGGTGTACCGGTAGCCGTGGCCGTAGCGGTACGGCGAGGTCGAGGGGTCGGTCGCCGGGTCGTGGCGGGCGGAGAGGAGGTGCCCGATCTCATGGGCGAAGGAGTAGTAGCCGGTGATGCAGCTCCAGTGGGCGGCGGCGAACGCCGTCGAGGCGGTGGAGCCGATGCCCGAGGCCAGGCCGCAGGAAGAGCTGTTGTTGATCACCAGCACGCCGACGTCGGCGGCCACCGAGTTGCGGGTGGTGTGGACGCTGTCCATGTAGCCGTCGCTGGTGCCGCGGTAGCGGCTCAGGTCGGTGCTGAAGCTGCCGCTCTGCGTGTAGGTGATCTGCGCCTTGGTGGCGAGCTGCAGGGTGATGCCGACGCCGCTGTTCGCGTAGCCGATGTTCGACTCGGTGATGGCGAGATCGATCAGGCTGCTGATGTTGCCCGCGGCGCTGGCGGCGGAGGAGGTGTAGTGGACCATGACGCGGATCGTCGAGGCCTTGTTCATGCCGGGCGTGGCGGGCATCCGCCGGACGGGGAGCTTGGCGTTCTCCGGATGGTCGGGAGGCATGGCCGCCATGTTCATCTCGACGATCGCATGGCCGCCCGACTTGAGCGAACGGATCGCGTACCAGTGGCCGCCCACGTGGACGTTGCCATCGATCTGATCACCGTCCTTGACCAGGACCACCGAATTGATCGGATCGAACCGCAGCGCCTGCGGGGAGAAGGGCACGGTCACCGCGCCCGGGTCCTCGATGACACCGGACCAGATCAGGTTGCCGGACGTGGAGCGGAAGGACTCCACCTGATGCGCGCGCACCTCGTAGCCCGGCGCGAGCCCCAGGGTCACCGTCGCCGTCTTGTCGGTCAGGGCCGCCGCGTCGGCCTGCACCAGATGCAGGTTGCCGGTGGCGGGATCGTTGACCAGCGCGTCATACGACGGATCGAGGCTCAGCGCCTTGCCAAAGGAAACGACATCCAGAGGCGAGAACAGAGACGGACTCGCCTGGGCGGAGACTGCGACCAACGTGAGGACGGCCGCCGTTCCAACAGCACGCAACCACTGCTTCGTCATTTACAACCTCCTGATGAATAAAAATAGACACATAGCTACGCTGGTACTCAACGCCGTGGCGACACTGCGCCGCCTGATGCGCTCCCGGGAAGCGCCGTTACCTGCAGGGACCCCTTTGATGAGTACGGTGCTCGGGAGTGAAAAAAGCGCGCCGGCCGTTTTCATCTCCTTTGAGCTAGAATCACTGCTCTCTGAGGTCTGATCGTGAGCATCGAGCAATCGCCCGACTTCGATGGCGAATATGGCGCCGTCCAACTGCCGGAGGCCTGGCACGTTCTGTCGCTCGTCTGCTTCGCCGGAGCCCTGGGATCCCGGTTTCTGGTGATCCTGATTCCCGAAGTATTGAGGTCGATGGTGCACCGCTCCTGGCTGCCGGGGATCGTGACCCTGTGGCTGGCGGCGATCGGCCTGGCGCTGGGGCTGAGGGGACTGCGGGTTCCGGCGGGGCGGTCCACCGCGCGGGTGGCGATCTTCCTGAACGCGATCGTCGTGGCCCTCTGCCTCCTGGCGGGGGCGGCCGTCGTCTACATCATGCCGGGCTGAGCGCTCGCTTTTTCTCCGGCCGGGCACCTCTCTTCATGAAGGCCCGAAAGGAGGAACGGTCATGAACCGGAAGCTCAAGAGGCTGGCGCTCCACCGCGAGACGGTGCGGAACCTCTCCGAGACCGAGGTGCGGACGGTCGCCGGCGGCATCACGGAGACGGACTGCATCCGGGTGTGCAGCATCGAGAACTGCCGCACCGACACCTGCACGCAGTGCTCGAACACCTGCCGCGTCTACACGGAGGGTTAGGCTTCCAGCCGGCGCAGCCTCTCCTGCATCCGCCGCCGCACCGGCGCGGGGCAGGGGAGATCGAGCGCCCGGCGATAGCTCGCGGCCGCGCGGGCCGGGTCACCGGCGCGTTCGGACAGCTCCGCCTCCACCGCCGGCAGCGGGTAGTAGGCGGCGAGGGACGGGTGGCCCTTGACCGGTTCCAGGGCGGCGAGGCCGGCGTCCGGGCCGTGGACCTGGGCCACGGCCACGGCCCGGCTCAGGGCCACGATGGGGGAGGGCTTCCGGGCCAGCAGCTCGTCATAGTGCGAGAGGATCAGCGGCCAGTCGGTCTCCTCCCAGGTGGGGGCGATGGCGTGGCAGGCGGCGATACCGGCTTCCAGGTGGTAGT
>DASPJI010000282.1:0-2777 GCA_035628695.1 Thermoanaerobaculia bacterium
GCCACCGACACCGCCACGTAGGTCCCCGGGTCCGTGGCCTTGACCCCGAAGAGCAGGCTGGACATGACCCGCGTGGCGGCGAAGCCCAGGCCGAGACCCAGAACGATGCCGAGCACCGCCAGAGTCCCCGCCTCCTGCACCACCAGCCGCACCACCTGCCCGGGCCGCGCCCCCAGGGCCATGCGCAGCCCCATCTCCCGGGTGCGCTGCGTCACCGAGTAGGAGGTGATGCCGTAGATGCCCACCGCCGCCAGCGCCAGGGCCAGGCCGGCGAAGACCACGAGCAGGATCATGGTGAAGCGGCGGCCGGCCAGCGACTCCCCCACCATCCGTTCCATGGTGCCGACGCGGGAGACCGGCTGGTCCCGGTCGACCGCGTAGACCGCGGCGCGGGCCTCGTCCGTCAGCGCCTCGGGGTTGCCGGCGGTGCGCAGCACCAGCGTCATCTGCCCCGACGGGAAGCGGCTCTCGGGCAGGTACATCTGCGGCCGCGGATCGACGTGCAGGCCCGAGTGGCGGACGTTGCGGACCACGCCGACGACCGTGAACCAGTTGGCGTCGGTGTCGTCGTAGAAGCCGAGCCGGAAGCGCCTGCCCAGGGGATCCTCGCCGGGCCAGTAGGCCTTGGCCATGGTCTCGTCGATCACCGCCATCCGCGGCCCGTCCTCTCCGTAGGTCAGATCGCGCTCCTCCAGGGTCCTCCCCCGGACGAGGGCGATCCCCAAGGCTTCGAAATAGCCCGGCATGATGGAGCGCTGATCCGCCAGGGCGATCTCGTTGGGCTCGGGACGGGGCCGTCCCTCGATGACGATGGCGCCGACGCTCTCCTCACCGCTCAAGGGGAGGTTCGACACGGCGCCCGCCGCCTCGACGCCCGGCAAGGCCCGCAGCCGCTCCAGCACGGAGGCAAAGAAGGGCGCGCGCTGATCACGGTTGTACTTGGAGCCGGGCAGGATGACCTGCAGGGTGAGCACGTTGTCCGCCCGGAAGCCGGGATCGACCGCGGTCAGGCGCGCGAAGCTGCGGATCAGGAGCCCGGCGCCGATGACCAGCAGCACGGCGAGCGCCACTTCGGCGATGACCAGCGCGCTCCGCATGCGGCGGCTCGGCGCGGCGCTCCCGGCGCCGCGGTTGCCCTCGCGGAGCGTCTCGGAGAGGTCGGTCCGGGTGGTCTGGAGGGCGGGCACGAGGCCGGAGAGGAGCCCCGCCAGGAGGACCGCCGCCAGGGTGAAGAGGAGGACGCGGGCGTCGAGCGAGATCTCCGCCGGCACCGGCATGCTCGCCGGGATCCAGGAGGCGATCCAGCGCAGCCCCCAGAAGGCGGCGAGGAGGCCCAGCGCGCCGCCCACCACCGCCAGCAGCAGGCTCTCGGTCAGGAGCTGCCGCGCCAGCCGGCCTCTCCCCGCCCCCATCGCCGTGCGGATGGAGATCTCCTTCTGCCGCGTCACGGCCTGGGCGAGGAACAGGTTGGCCACGTTGGCGCAGGCGATGAGCAGCACCAGCCCCACCGCTCCCAGCAGCACCAGCAGCGCCGGCCGCACCGGGCCGACGAGCTGGCCGGCGAGCGACTCGGGGCGCGCCCCCCAGCCCACGTCGTTGGGATAGGTCGCCTGGAGCCGCCTGGTGATCGCGTTCATCTCCTCCCGTGCGGCGGCGAGGCCGACGCCGGGCTTCAGCCGGGCGATGGTGAGATGGCTGTGGTTGTCCCGGTTCTCGCGGTCCTCGGCGGAGAAGCCCATGGGGACCCAGACGTCCGGGGCCTCGGTGAAGCCGTAGCCGAAGGGGAACTGCGCGCCGCGCGGGAAGTTGAAGGCGGCAGGCATGACGCCGACCACGGTCAGCGGCTCGCCATCCAGCAGCACCTTCCGGCCGACGATCTCCGGATCGCCGCCGAACCGGCGCTGCCACAACCCCTGGGAGAGCAGCACCGTGGTCCGCTTCCCCAGCAGGTCGTCCTCGGGCAGCAGGGTGCGGCCGAGGAGCGGACGGCTCCCCAGCACCGTAAAGAAATCGCCCGACACCTGGACCGCTCCCAGGAGCTCCGGCTCCCCCTTGCCGGTCAGCGCGAGGCGGTCGGCGCCGACCATGGCCATGGACTCGAACGAGCGGGCATCCCGCTTCCAGTCCTGGAACGTCCCCGGCGAGGCCGGCAGGTTGTCGGGGAGCCCCACCTTGGCGGCGAGGTCCGGGTTGGAGGCCCAGATCACGGCCAGCCGTTCCGGCTCACGGAACGGCAGCGGCGAGAGCAGCACGGCGTCGACGACACTGAAGATCGCGGTATTGGCGCCGATGCCCAGCGCCAGAGTCAGAACGGCGACCGTCGTGGGGACCGGCCGCTTGAGAAGAGTCCGGCAGGCGAATCGAAGGTCTTGAAGGAAGGTGTCCATGACGTTTCTCCCTGCGTCGTGGACTCCTACGCGGCGGGAGGGGGGAGGGTTTCAGGGGCGGGAGCGCTCTCCGGGAATCTGCTACCCTATCCGCCCGTTTGACATTGTCTGACACAAGCGGGCAGGCACGAGCGGCTCCCCGCCTCTCCCTCCAGCAGACTGTTTAAAAGGACAGGTATGTCTCTCGATCAGATCGACCGCAGGCGGACGTTCGCCATCATCTCCCACCCGGACGCGGGCAAGACGACGCTGACCGAGAAGCTGCTGCTCTTCGGCGGCGCCATCCAGATGGCCGGCGCGGTCAAGGCGCGCGGCGAGGCCCGGCGCGCCCGTTCGGACTGGATGAAGGTGGAGCAGGAGCGCGGCATCTCGGTGACCGCCTCGGTCATG
>DASPJI010000283.1:0-9697 GCA_035628695.1 Thermoanaerobaculia bacterium
ACGACCTCGACCCGCTCCGCCGCTTCGAGCGCTCCTGGCCCGGGCTGGGCGGCGAGCTCGACGCCCTCCTGGAGCAGCCGCCGCCGCGGGCCGCGTCCGGGCTCCTCGCCCTCGCCCGCCGCGAGCTCGCCGGCCGCCTCCCCGGCTACCCCGCCGCCGCCATGGAGACGCTGGAGCGGGTGGTGTCGGAGGCAGGGGAAGCGTGAGCGACAAGCCGGAGATCTCGGAGAGCGAGGCGGTCATCCTCTGCGTCCAGGATGTCTGGATGGCCATCGGCCTCCGCTGGTCCGCGATCCGCCGCGAGCTCGCCGCATTTCCCTTCCCGCCGGGCACGCTCGACGGCGGCCGGGCCCCGTTCGAGCTGATGCTGGCCGCCATGGGGCTCCAGATCCAGAGCGCCGAGAGCCTGCTGAGCACCGGACAGGCCCGCCGGGTGCGCGACCTCCTGCTCACCCACTTCGTCTCCGAGCACGGCCGCGGCGCGCTCTCCGTCCTCGAGGCCCACGACGACGCCTGGCGGGAGGCCCTGGCAGGCGGCCACGGCGCGGCCCTCGGCCCCGCCCAGGTGATGGCGGAGCGGCTCGGCTGCGCCCCGACCGACGAGGCCGGCCCGAGCGGCGCCGGCCGCGCCCCCGGCAGCCCGGTCCTCCGCGGGCTCGCCGGGGTCCTCGAGCGCTACGGCACCCCGGACTGGTGGCAGCGCCTCCTGGCGAGCTCGCGCCTGGTGCCGGACGCGGACATGCCGGACGCCGACGCTTCTTCGGCGTTCTGACGCCACATCCTTGTGGTAGCTTCTCCCGTTCACGAACGTGGGATGCCCGTCATGACCACCGCCCCTCCGACCTCCGCCACCGCCCTCCGCTGCCGCGGGCTGGTGAAGCGCTACGCCGACGTCGTGGCCGTCAACGGCCTCGACCTGGAGGTGGTGCGCGGCGAGTGCTTCGGCCTGCTCGGCCCGAACGGCGCCGGCAAGACCACCACCATCGAGATCCTGGAGGGGCTGACCCAGCCGGACGCGGGGGAGGTCGAGGTGCTGGGGCAGACCTGGCAGGGGGAGGGGCACCACCTGCGCGAGCGGCTCGGCGTCTCGCTCCAGGAGACGCAGCTCAACGAGAAGCTGACCATCATCGAGACCCTGCGCCTGTTCCACTCCTTCTACAGGAACGGGCGCGACCCCGAGCAGGTGCTCGCCTCCCTCGCCCTGGAGGAGAAGCGCGACGCCCGCGTCGGCAAGCTCTCGGGCGGCCAGAAGCAGCGCCTCGCCGTCGCCTGCGCCCTGGTGGGCAACCCCGACCTGCTGTTCCTCGACGAGCCGACCACCGGCCTCGATCCGCAGAGCCGTCTCCAGCTCTGGGAGCAGGTCACCACCTTTCAGAACGGGGGCGGCACGGTGCTGCTCACCACCCACTACATGGAGGAGGCGGAGCGCCTCTGCGACCGGGTGGCGATCGTCGACCACGGCAAGGTGATCGCCCTCGGCACGCCGGACGAGCTGATCCGCTCGCTGCACGCCGCCGACGTCATCGAGTTCCTCTCCGAGCCGCTGCTGCCGGAGGAGGAGCTGCGACGTCTCCCCGGCGTCTCGGACGTCCACCGGCGCGGCCCCAACTGGGCGCTGGCCGTGAGCTCGGTCACCGAGAGCGTACCCGCCCTGCTCGCCAGGGTGGAGGCCGCCGGGGCACGCCTCTCTTATCTGTCGACCCACCGGGCCACGCTGGAAGACCTGTTCGTGTCCCTGACCGGCCGGGAGCTGCGCGATGCCTGAGCCTTCGTCCAGCCGTCTGCGCGCTCTGCGCGAGCTGACCCGCTGCCGCATCCTGGAGTTCACACGCGAGCCGGAAGCGATCTTCTGGGTGTTCATCTTCCCGGCCCTGCTCGCCGCCGTGCTCGGCTTCGCCTTCCGCGAGAAGCCGCCGGACCGCATCCCGGTGGGGGTGGTCGCCGGCCCGGCCGCCGAACAGACGCAGGCGGCGCTGGCGAAGTCCCCCGTGCTGCTGGCGCGGGAGTACGAGACCCAGGCGGGACGGGAGGCGTTGCGCACCGGCAAGATCTCGCTGCTGGTGGAGCCCGGCCCGCCGGTCGTCTTCCGATTCGACGAGACCCGTCCCGACTCGCGCATCGCGCGGCTCGAGGCGGACGACGCCCTGCAGCGCGCCGCCGGCCGGGGGGACCCGCTGCAGGTTCGCTCGGAGCGGGTGACCGAGAAGGGCTCGCGCTACATCGACTTCCTGGTGCCGGGGCTCCTGGGGATGAACCTGATGGGCACCGGCATCTGGAGCCTGGCCTTCTCGATCACCAGCGCGCGCAACCGCCGCATCCTGAAGCGTCTGGTCGCCACCCCGATGCGGCGGGGGGACTACCTGCTGTCGCAGATCCTGGGGCGTCTGGTCTTCCTGATCCCGGAGGTCGTGGTGCTGGTGGGGATCGGCGCGCTGGTCTTCGGCGTGCCGCTGCGCGGCTCGATCCTGCTGCTCGGCTTCGTCTGCCTGCTGGCGGCCATGTCCTTCTGCGGCCTCGGGTTGCTGATCGCCTCCAGGGTCCGCACCATCGAGGGGGCGAGCGGCCTCGCCAACTTCGTGATGCTGCCGATGTGGCTGCTCTCGGGCGTCTTCTTCTCCTCCGAGCGCTTCCCCGACATGATCCAGCCGCTGGTCCGCGCGCTCCCCCTGACCGCGGTCAACGAGGCCCTGCGCGCCATCATGAACGAGGGCCAGGGTTTAGTCGGAGTCCTCCCCCAGCTCGCCATCGTCGCCGCCTGGGGCCTGGTGAGCTTCGTGGTGGCGCTGAAGATCTTCAGGTGGCAGTAGCCTGAAGATTATGCAGGACCACCGTTTCCAGTAAGGGCCAGATCGTGATGGACCGGGAGTTGTTGAAGGACACCGTGAGCCGAGAGAGCAGGCGTCTCGCGGCCTTAAAGCGCGTCCAAGGTTTCCTGGAACGCCCGTCTGTTCACCTCGCCAGTCCTCGTCCTTCCAGGGACGAGCTTCACGAGCGCTGAGTCCGCGCCATCCGCGCGATCCGGCTGGCGAGGACCGCGGCGCCGTAGCCGTTGTCGATGTTCACCACGCCGATGCCGGGGGCGCAGGCGTTGAGCATCGTCAGGAGGGCGGCGAGACCTCCGAAGCTGGCGCCGTAGCCGACGCTCGTGGGCACGGCCACCACCGGCGCGGGGACCAGGCTCGCCACCACCGTCGGGAGCGCGCCGTCCATGCCGGCGACGGCGATCACCACGCTGGCTTTCCGGATGTCCGGCAGGCGCGAGAGCATCCGGTGCAGGCCGGCGACCCCGACGTCGTAGTGGCGGTCCACCTCGAAGCCGAACCAGGCGGCGCAGACGGCGGCCTCCTCGGCGACCGGCAGGTCCGAGGTGCCCGCGGCCAGCACGGCCACCGGCCCACCCGCCTTCTCGTGCGGCTCGCCGCAGGTCAGAACCCGCGCCCGCTCATGGTAGACCGCGCTCGGGAAAACTCCCTGCAGGGCATCCGCCGTCTCCTGCCGGATGCGGGTCACCAGCACCCGGCCGTTGGCTTCCATCATGCGCTCGACGATGACCCGCAGGTCGTCCGTCCGCTTGCCCTCGCCGTAGACGGTCTCGGGCAGGCCGTTGCGCAGCTCGCGGTGGAGGTCCAGCTTGGCGAAGCCGAGGTCGGCATAGGGGAGCTGTGCCAGATCCTCGAGGGCCGCCTCGGGGGTGAGGGCCCCGGCGGCGACGGCGTCCAGGATCTCCTTGATCTGATGGGGATTCATGGCGTCACCGGCAGATCGGCGCCGCCCCGGCGGTAACCGTGGGGGTCGTAGGCCACCCTTTCGAAGCCCAGGGAGCGAAGGCGCGGCTCCACGTCGTTCCAGATCCCGGCGAGGCGTTCGACCTCGTCCGGGGCGACCTCCACCCGCGCCGCTCCCTGGTCGTGCCGCACGCGGACCACCCGGAAGCCGTGCTCCGCGAGCAGCTCCTCGGCGGCCTCGATGCGCCGCAGCTTGCCCAGGGTGACGAGCTGCCCATGCGGGATGCGCGACGAGAGGCAGGCGTTGGCCGGCCGGTCCCAGACCGAGAGGCCCAGCGCGCTCGCGATGGCGCGGGTCGCCGCCTTGTCGATCCCGTGCTCCAGGAGGGGTGAGTAGACGCCGCTCTCGCGCACCGCCTTCAACCCGGGCCGGTCGGGTCCCGGGTCCGACGCGTTGGTGCCGTCGCAGACCACGGCATAGCCGCGCTCGGCGGCCAGGCGGACCATCGTGCTCATCCGCAGCCCCTGGCAGACGTAGCAGCGGTGCGACGGGTTGGCTACGAACTCGGGATCGTCCAGCTCGCTGTAGGTGACGGTCTCGTGCCGGATGCCGATCTCCGCGGCCAAGCGCCGGGCGTGATCCAGCTCGGCCCCGGCCAGTGTCTCCGCCGCCGCCGTGACCGCCACCGCCCGCTCCCCCACCGCACGGAACGCCAGCGCCGCCACCACCGCCGAATCCACTCCGCCCGAATAGGCGACCAGCACCGAGCCCCGGCCGGCGAGGTCGGTGACAACGTCGGCAATGACGGTGTCGATGCGGAGAGAGAGATCCATACTGCTCATCGCGGGCGATGGTACCACCGGCTTCTTACAGCTTTCACTTCGGCAGCCGGCGCAGCGGGAACTTGATCGGCACCCAGAAGAAGATGGCGAAGACGCCGAAGGCGTAGAGGGTCACGAGGGGAGCGGCGGCCTGCATCTCGAAGGGGGCCATGGCGCGGAGGAGATAGATCAGGCCCGGCGGGCCGACGAAGTAGAGGAGGAAGACGCGGCGGCGCAGGGGGTCGGGGAAGTCCGCCCTGCGCCGCTCGTAGAAGTAGCCGCTGATCCAGCCCAGAGACATGGCGGCGCTGTACAGCGGGTAGAACCCCAGCGCCAGGCTCCCGGCCACCGTGACCATGCGGAGGAAGACCAACAGGTCCACCACCCAGCACGCCAGGAACAGGCCGAAGAGCACCGTCTCGAGCCGTGTCACCGGGCCGCGCCGACCTCCAGTGCCTCCGCGTCCACCGGTTCGGCATAGTCCTCCATGGGCGGACAGGTGCAGAAGAGGTTGCGGTCGCCCCAGGCGTCGTCGACCCGCCCGACGTACGGCCAGAACTTGCGTTCCCGCACCCAGGCGGCCGGGAAGGCGGCCTGCTCCCGGCTGTAGGGCCGGTCCCAGCCGCTCTCCGTCACGTCCTCCAGGGTGTGCGGCGCGTACTTGAGCGGGTTCTCCTTGCGGTCGGCCCGCCCCTCTTCGATGGCGCGGATCTCGTCGCGGATGGCGATCAGGCCGTCGCAGAGACGGTCCAGCTCCGCCCTCGACTCGCTCTCCGTCGGCTCGATCATCAGCGTCCCGGCCACGGGGAACGACATCGTCGGCGCGTGGAAGCCGTAGTCCATCAGCCGCTTGGCCACGTCCACGGCCTCGACGCCGGCGCTCGCCTTGAACGGCCGCAGGTCGAGGATGAACTCGTGCGCCACCCGGCCGCGCCGGCCGCTGTAGAGCACCTTGAAGTACGGCTTCAGGCGCTCGGCCATGTAGTTGGCGTTGAGGATCGCCACCTCGCTGGCGCGGGTGAGCCCCTGGGCGCCCATCATCGCGATGTAGGCCCAGGAGATGGGCAGGATCGCCGCGCTCCCCCACGGGGCCGCCGACACCGCTCCCATCCCCTCGCCCCCGCCGACGTGGACCACCGGATGCCCCGGCAGGAACGGCGCCAGGTGCTCGGCGACGCAGATCGGCCCCATGCCGGGACCGCCGCCGCCATGCGGGATGCAGAAGGTCTTGTGCAGGTTGAGGTGGCAGACGTCGGCGCCGTAGTCGCCTGGGCGGCAGAGGCCCACCTGGGCGTTCATGTTGGCGCCGTCCAGGTAGACCAGCCCGCCGTGCCGGTGGACGATGTCGCAGATCTCCCGGATCTCCTCCTCGAACACGCCATGGGTCGACGGATACGTGACCATCAGCGCCGCCAGCCGGCCGGCGTGCGCCTCGGCCTTGGCCCGCAGGTCGTCCAGCTCGACGTTGCCCGAGGCGTCGCAGGCCACCGGCACCACCTTGAGCCCCGCCATCACCGCCGACGCCGGGTTGGTGCCGTGCGCCGACACCGGGATCAGGCAGACGTCGCGCTCCCCCTGGCCCCGCTCGCGCCCCTCTTGACGATGGTACGCCCGGATGACCATGAGGCCCGCGTACTCGCCCTGCGAGCCGGCGTTCGGCTGCAGGGAGCAGGCGGCGAAGCCGGTGATCTCGACCAGCCACTGCTCCAGGGTGCGGAACAGCTCCTGGTAGCCGCGCGTCTGCTCCACCGGCGCGAACGGGTGGATCCCCGCGAAGCCGGCCCAGGTGATCGGGATCATCTCGGTGGTGGCGTTCAGCTTCATCGTGCACGAGCCGAGCGGGATCATCGACGTGGTGAGCGACAGGTCCCGCCCCTCGAGACGCTTGATGTAGCGCAGCATCTCGTGCTCGGTGTGGTAGCGGTGGAAGACCGGGTGGGTCAGGTAGGGCGAGGTCCGCGCGTGCGGCGCCGGGATGTCGGAGTCGATACCAGAGGCCAGCTCCGCAGCCTTGAAGCCCGGGGCCTGATCGCCTCCGAAGACCGCGAACAGCGCGTCCAGGTCGGCGGCCGTGGCCGCCTCGTCGAGGGCGATGCCGACGGTGCTCTCCCCCAGCGGCCGGAGGTTGATGCGGCGCGCCGCGGCGGCGGCGATGATCTCGGAGGCGGACCTCCCCTTCACCTCCACCCGCAGGGTGTCGAAGAACGGCTCGCGGCCGGCCTCGTGGCCGAGCCGGCGCAGCCCCTCGGCGAGGACGGCGGCCAGGGCGTGCACCCGGCGGGCGATGCGGGCGAGCCCCTCGGGGCCGTGATAGACGGCATAGAAGCCGGCCATCACCGCCAGCAGCACCTGCGCCGTGCAGATGTTGCTCGTCGCCTTCTCGCGGCGGATGTGCTGCTCGCGGGTCTGCATCGCCATGCGCAGGGCGGTGTGCCCCCGCCGGTCGCGCGAGACGCCGATGATCCGGCCCGGAAGCTGGCGCTTGTACTGCTCGCTGGTGGCGAGGAAGGCGGCGTGCGGGCCGCCGTAGCCCAGGGGGACGCCGAAGCGCTGGGCGGAGCCGACCGCGATGTCGGCGCCGATCTCGCCGGGCGGCCGCAGCAGCGCCAGCGACAGCAGGTCCGCCGCCATCACCACCAGCACCTTGGCCTCGTGGGCGCGGCGCACCAGCGGCTCGTAGTCGACCACCCGGCCGTCCGTGGCCGGGTACTGGAGGAGGATGGCGAAGACGCCGTCCAGGTCCGGCGCCTCGGGGCGCCCGACGCGCACCTCGACGCCGATCGCCTCGGCGCGGGTGCGGACCACGGCGAGGGTCTGCGGGTGGCAGTCCTCGGCGACCCAGAAGGCGGGCCGGTCCTCGTCGGTCAGGGCGCGGCACATGTGCATGGCCTCGGCCGCGGCGGTGGCCTCGTCGAGCAGCGACGCGTTGGCCACCGGCAGGCCGGTCAGGTCGGCCACCATGGTCTGGAAGTTGAGCAGCGCCTCCAGGCGCCCCTGGGAGATCTCGGCCTGGTACGGGGTGTACTGGGTGTACCAGCCCGGGTTCTCCAGGACGTTGCGCTGGATGACCGTCGGCACCAGGCAGTCGTGGTACCCCATGCCGAGGAAGGAGCGGAACACCTGGTTGCTGTCGGCGAGCCGCCGCAGGGCGTCCAGGGTCTCGCGCTCACCCAGCGTGCGGTCCTCGGGGAGCTCGGCCAGACGCAGGCCGCCGCGCAGCCGGATGGACTCCGGCACCGTCTCGCGCACCAGGCCCTCGAACGAGTCGAGCCCCAGGGACGCGAGCATCTCCCGGGCCTCGGACTCGTTCGGGCCGATGTGCCGGCGGACGAAGGTGTCGACCGGAGCGAGCGGATCGAGAATGGAAGGCTCAGGCTTCGCCACTCTTGACGTACTCCTCGTACTCTTCGGCTTTCATCAGCGACTTCAGGTCCGCCGCGGACGAGAACCGGATCTTGATCAACCAACCTTCGCTCTGGGGATCCTCGTTCAGCAGCTCGGGATCGTCCACCACGGCGTCGTTGACCTCGACGATCTCGCCGGCCACCGGGGTGTAGACCTCGGCCACGGCCTTCACCGACTCGATGGTCCCGATCTCGTCGCCGCTGTTGAAGACCTGTCCGGCCTCCGGCAGCTCGACGAAGACCACCTCTCCCAGCTCCTGCTGCGCGAACTCCGTGATGCCCACGGTGCACACGTCGTCGTCAACGCGGACCCACTCGTGCTCCCTCGAATAGAGATATTCGCTCGGATACATACGCTCTCTGCACCCTCCAGATTTGGGCTGGTCCGACCGGGGCCGACCGAAGCGTCCGCACGAAGGCCGGACGAGAGATGTCGCTGCGGTGGGGGGCCGGGAGTTCTCTTCCTTATTGGATGGCCGTCGCTCCAGTTATACCACCAAACACCCCCCCGGCTCTCCGGAGGGCACGGCAAGGGCTCAGGATGCCCCCTCAGGACTTGGGCCGGCGATAGAACGGGGTCTCGGCGACCCTGGCGGTGAGCGGCTTGCCCCGCACCTCCAGGGTCAGGGGCCCGCCGGGCTCCGCCATCTCGAGGGGGACGTACGCCAATCCCAACGCCTTCTCGAACGTGGGGCTCCAGGTGCCGCTGGTGACGTCGCCTACCTTCTCTCCCCCCGCGGAGGAGAGAACCCCGTGCCCCTGGCGGGCGATTCCCCGCCCGTCGACCTCGAAGCCGACCAGCTTGCGGCGCAGCCCGTCGTGCCGCTGGGCGGCGAGGGCGTCGCGGCCGAGGAACTCCCCCTTGTCCAGCTTGACCACCCAGCCGAGGCCCGCCTCCCAGGGGGTCGTGGTCTCGTCGATCTCGTGGCCGTAGAGCGCCATGGCCGCCTCGAGCCGCAGGGTGTCGCGGGCGCCGAGACCGGCCGGGACCGCTCCGGCGGCCACGAGCCGGCGCCAGATCTCCGGCGCGTCGTCCGGGTCGACGTAGAGCTCGAAGCCGTCCTCGCCGGTGTAGCCGGTGCGCGAGATCAGCGCCGGCCGCCCGGCCACCTCCCCCTGGAGGAAGCCGTAGTAGCGCGTCGCGGCGGCGCCGGGGGTGGCGAGCGGGGTCAGGATCTCCACCGCCTTCGGCCCCTGGAGGGCGAGGAGGGCGTAGCGGTCGCTCTCGTCGATCACCTCGACGTCCTCGGCGCTGTCCACTCGCGAGGCGATCCACTCGAAGTCGCGGGCGGCGTTGGAGGCGTTGACCACCACCATGTAGTCGCCGTCGGCCAGCTTGTAGACCAGGACGTCGTCGATGTAGGTGCCCTGCTCGGTGAGCAGGCCGCTGTAGTGGGCGCGGCCGGGCACGAGCTTGGAGACGTCGTTGGGGGTGAGGCGCTGGAGCAGCGCCTCGGCGCCCGCTCCCCGCACCCGGACCTCCCCCATGTGGGAGACGTCGAACAGGCCGGCGGCGGTGCGCACGGCGCGGTGCTCGTCGATGACTCCGGCGTACTGCACCGGCATCTCCCAGCCGGCGAACGGCACCAGCCGGGCGCCCTGCTCCACGTGGCACTCGTGGAGCGGCGTCCGCCGGAGGCTCTCGGTGCTCTCGCTGCTCTCGGACATGTCTGACGGTTCTCCTGGCTGATCTCTGGATTGCGGGCCGGCGGGGTCCCGCCCGGCGCAGCGGGAACGCTATCACAG
>DASPJI010000284.1:0-3661 GCA_035628695.1 Thermoanaerobaculia bacterium
GAAGTCCCCCAGTCCGGAGGTCCGCGCCCACCGCTCCGACTCCTCCCGGATGCGCGCCATGGCCGCGGTGACCTCGCCGCCGCGGTCCAGCAGCACCCGGTAGCGGTTCACCTTCGCGAGGTGGAGCTCGCCGGGGTCGAAGACGGCGAATTCCACCAGGTGGCCGTCCTCATAGAGAGCCTTGAGCCCGTGGGCGGTCTCGCGGTAGGAGAGGACCAGGTTCCCGCGATCGGGGAGCCAGGAGAGGTCCCGCCGGAAACCCTCCTGCTCGCCGGTCCGGACGATGACGAAGAAGTCGTGGTCCGACCAGCGGTCCGGCTTCGTGTCGAGGGCCGCCATGGAGCCGAGCGCCACCAGGCCCAGCACCGTGCTGTCCGCCGCCAGACTCTGGAGCAGACGCTCGGTGAAGCGCTCGTAGGCCGCGGCATCCATGGGAGATCAGCGCGGGCCGTCGGTCTGATCGGCCTGGATCGTCTTCCAGGCGCCGCCGATGGAGCGGGCGTCCGGCGCGGCGCGCTGCAGGAGCCAGCCGGCGAAGAAGAAGAGGAGGGCGACCACCAGGGCGGGGACGCAGGTGCGGCGCACCGCGCCGGCGAGCCAGTGGCCGGGCTGGGGTTTCCTGAGGCGCCGGTAGAGGCCGGCCATGATGAGGCCGTCCACCAGCACCTCGGCGAGGAGGACCGGCGCGCTCCACACCACCCAGAAGGCCGCTCCAAGCGCCGCCACGGCCATGAGGAGGATGGCGACCAGGAAGAAGATCCCGCCTTCGTCGAGGTCCAGGCCGAGGCTGAAGCCGCTGGAGGAGCCCCCCTTCGAGCCGCCCCCTCGGGGCACGGAGGCCCGCAGGGGGACCCGCTCGGGGGATGTCGGCGCCTCGAAGCTCGCGGAGGCGCCGCCACCGCCGAACCGGCCGCCGCCGCCCACGAAGTCGCCGGCGCCACGGACCCCTCGTCCGACGAGCTCGGCGCCGTCCACGACCGCTTGAGTCAGGTCCAGGGCCTCCGCCACGTTCTCCCAGCCCCTCTCCTGGAGCCGCAGCCAGAGGCGCAGCAGCAGGAGGAAGACGCCGTAGGCGGCGAGGACGGCGGTCGGGTAGCGGACCGCCATCGAGTCCAGGCCGAATTCCAGGAGCAGGAAGGAGGTGAAGAAGCCGGCCGCGCCGGTGAGCACCAGGATGCCCGACATCTGAAGACGCGGGAGGCCGTCGCGCACGAGGAGCTCGCGGGTCCTCTCGACGAGCGTCTCGCGCGGCGGGACCTCCCGGGAGGGGGCCTCGCTCATCATGGGCCGGCCGGTGGGTGACATGGTGTCCATTCTATCCTCCTGGATCCGCCCGCCGGAGCCACCGGCGGGCCGCCTCTACCCGAGAGTGCCGGATCCGCTCCCTCCATTTCGTCCATCTCCCTGGCGATCTCGACAGCTCATCTTGCCTACTTGACAGTATCGCTGTCTAGATTTATCCTCGTCCCATGAGTGAGACGAGCTACAAGCTGGACGAGTTGGCGACGGCGGCGGGGGTGTCGCCGCGCACGGTGCGCTACTACGTGCAGCGGGGCCTGTTGCCGGCGCCGGCCTTCAGGGGACGGGACACGGCCTACTCGGGCGAGCACCTGCTCCGGCTGCGGGCGATCAAGCGGCTGCAGGAGCGTTTCCTGCCGCTCGACGCGATCCAGGCGGAGCTGGAGAAGAGCTCGCCGGCGGAGCTGGAGATCCTGGCCTCTGAGGGCGGGGGGCCCTGGCCGCCGCCCGTGCCCTCGCGCGGGCACCTGCGTTTCCCCGGGCCTCCCCCTCCCCCCCGCATGCCCCTGCCGCTCCCTCGCGCCGGCGAGAAAGTCGTGCGCTATGTGCTGCGGCCGGGGCTGGAGCTGCACCTGTCCGAGAGGGCCGACGCGGCGACGCGCGCCCTGTGCGAAAAAATCCTGAACGAGGCGGAGGCCGAACGATGACGAACGCGGGGCTGTACTCGAAGGACGGCGGACCGATCCCCCTGCGCGGGGTGGAGGTGACGGGCGAGGTGCTGGGGGGGTATGCCCAGGTGACGGTGCGCCAGCGCTACCAGAACGCCGAGGCGAAGCCGGTGGAGGCGGTGTACACCTTCCCGCTGCCGAGCGACGCGACGCTGTCCGGATTCGCCATGACTTGCGCCGGCCGCCGCCTCGACGGCGTGGTCAAGGAGCGGGAGGCGGCCTTCCGGGACTACGACGACGCGCTGTTCGCCGGACACGGCGCGGCGCTCCTGGAGCAGGAGAGGACCAATGTCTTCACCGCCAGCGTCGGCAACCTGCTGCCGGGAGAGGAGACGATCGTCGAGGTCACCTACCTGCAGCGCGTCCCGGCCGACGAGGGAGAGCTGCGCTGGTCGGTCCCGACCCTGGTGGCGCCGCGCTACATCCCGGGCAACCCGGCGGGCGACCGCACCGCCCACGGCTCGGCGGACCCAACGGACCAGGTCCCCGATGCCGACCGCATCACGCCGCCCCTGGGCCAGGTGGGCTACGGCCTCACCCTGGACCTCGTCTTCGACCTGGGCGTCTCCGTGGAGGTGGAGAGCCCGTCGCACGACATCGACGCTCAAACCGAGGGCAACCGGACCCGGGTGCGCTTTCGGCAGGGGGAGGTGGTGTTGGACCGCGACGTGGTGCTGATCGCTCGCGGCCACTCCGGCGGGGGAGACTCCCGCATCGAGTCGGTGATCGCCCATCGGCCCGCCACCGGCCCCGGCTATCTCGCCCTCACCGTGATACCGGACCTCGCCGGCGACGGAGCGAAGGTACCGCCGCAGGATGTGGTGTTCGTGATCGACACCTCGGGCTCGATGAGCGGCGCGTCGCTCCCCCAGGCCCAGGCGGCGCTCCGCCTCTGCCTGCGTCACCTGCGGGAGGGGGACCGCTTCAATGTCATCGAGTTCAACTCCGATTGGAAGGGTTTCGCGAGCGCGCCCGTGCCGTTCACCCAGCGCGCGCTCGAGGAGGCGGACCGCTGGGTCGAGGCGCTCGAGGCCACCGGCGGGACCGAGATGATGGAGCCGCTTACCGCAGCGGTGAAGATGGCTCCCGATGGCGTCGTCGTGCTGCTCACCGACGGCCAGGTGGGCAACGAAGCCGCCATCCTGAAAGCGTTGCTCGCTACCCGGCGCAGCGGCCGCGTCTACTCCTTCGGGATCGGCACGAATGTGAGCGATAGCTTGCTGGGCGACCTCGCCCGGAAGACGGGCGGCGCGGTGGAGCTCATCCATCCCGGCGAGCGGATCGACGACAAGGTGGTGGCCCAGTTCGCCCGCGCCATCGCACCGCGCATCAGCGACATAAAGGTTGCTTTCAAAGGCGTCGAGGTGGAGGATCTGGCGCCCGAGGAGCCGCCGGCGCTGATCGACGGCGAGCCGTGGGTGATGCTCGGCAGGATCGAAAACGGCGAGCGCGGGCGCGCGATCGTCACCGGCAACCTTGATGGCCGGCCGTTCCGGCTCGAGGTGCCGATCGACCTCGCCGGAGCGGGGGAGCGGCCGGCGGTGGCGAAGCTCTGGGCCCAGGAGCGCGTGCGCGCTCTCACCGATGCCATGCACTCGGTCGACGGCCGGCGGGCGGGCCGGCTCAAGGAGCGGATCGTCGCGCTCGCGTTGGAGCACGGCCTCTCGACGCCCTACACCGCATTCCTGGTGATC
>DASPJI010000285.1:0-2616 GCA_035628695.1 Thermoanaerobaculia bacterium
GGTCCTTACCAGATCACAGGCACGGTGGAGAACCGGGTCGGCAACCTGGTCCGCACCGAGCTCACCGTCCAGGCGGGGACCCATCCCCTGGACCGTTTCAAGATGGTCCGCCTGGTCAAGGACGGGCCGGCGCGCCAGCTCGTGGGCTCCATCCTCCTGCTGCCGCCCCTGGGCCCGGGCTTCACCTTCTATGAGCAGCGCGACGAGAGCGGCGGCGTGGGCACCTCGATCGCCGAGTACTTCGCGTTGCGGAACTTCGACGTCTACGGCTACTCGCCGCGCATGGAGGGCATTCCGGCGGGGACCTGCGAGGCCGGCGTCCTCGACTGCTCGGCGATGGCGGGTTGGAACCTGGCCTCGATGGTGGAGGACATCGCCTTCGTCCGCTCGCGCATCGAGGCGCTCCACCCAGGTACCCGTGTCGTCGCGGGCGGCGCCTCGCTGGGAGGCATGCTCGCGATCGCGCTCGCCAACTCCGCCCCCCAGGACTACGACGGCATCTTCCCCTGGGAGGGGATGCTGTACAGCCAGGACCCGCAGGTGCGGGCGCTCAACCAGGGCTATTGCGCCGCGCTGGAGGCCCAGCTCGCGGCCGGCGCAGTCTTCGACGGCGTGGGCATCAACGTCTTCAAGGCGGTGGTCCAGTACGCCAAGACGGCCCCCGGCGGCCTGACTCCGATCCCGCTCTTCCCGCCGACGTTGACGAACCACCAGGTGATGGTCCTCCTGCTGAGCACCTCGTCGCCCGGCCCGATCACCATGCCGGTGCCCAATTACATCCAGATGAACGGCAGCCTGGCCCAGGACCGGCTCTTCTTCGCCTCCGAGCCGCGGCTGATCGAGAACATCTCGCGGTTCTTCAACTACGCCCCAGTGGCCGTGACCCGCGACATCTCCTGCTCGCTGGCCGGCTCCGAGACCGGCTACACCTCGAATCTCGGGGCCTACACCGGTTCGGTGCTGATGATCGGCGGCGGCCGCGCCTTCGGCGCCTACATGGATGACCAGCTCGCCCGCTTCACCGGCACCAGCGACAAGCGCCTCCTCCTGGAGCCGGAGTTCGGCCACATCGACCACTTCATGACCCCGCGCCACCGGCAGTTCGTCGAGCGACCCATCTACGAGTGGGCCCTCCGCGTGCTCGGCCGCTGAGCCCGGGCCCGGGGCGGAGGGTCAGCGCCCTTCGCCCCCCAGCTCCTCCTCCAGGAACCGCACCGCCCGCTCCAGCACCTCGTCCTTCCCCTCGCGCAGCCCCTTGCGGGTGGGGGCGGCCTCCACGTGCGGAGTGAGGCCGACGCGCTGGAGCTGCCGGCCGTCGGCGTGGCGGACGTCGTGGCCGGTGAAGGCCACGGTGATGCCCCCCGGCAAGGTGAAGTTGGTGACGTCGCCATTGGCGCCGGCGGTGGCGGTGCCGATGAAGCGGGTGCCGTTGGCGGCCTCGAAGAGCAGGCCGGAGTGCTCGGACTGGCTGATCGCCCGCTCGTCGATCAGCATCACGGTAGGGCGCGTGTACCGGGGCAGCCCCCGGGGATCCTTCGGCACCGGCTGCGAGAAGGCGAAGGCGCCCTCGGCCTCCTCCTCGTTGAAGGCCGAGACCAGGGCGCGGCGGAAGGTGGCGGCGTTCCGGGTGTCCCGGGTATGGATGCGCGGCGCGATCGGCCAAGCGGTGCCGTTGGGGTAGCCGCGCATGTCGAAGATGATCGCCCGGGTGTCCCGGAGGCGCTCGAACATGCCGTCGACCTCCGGCGGCGTGAGCCGCGTCAGGTCCGCGTAGCCGAGGTTGCCGGGGAGGATACGGACGGTGTCGCCGGCCGGGGGAGGGACGTAGTAATAGGTCCGACGGTCGCGCTTCAGCTTCACCTCGCGGGTGGTGCCGTCGAGCCCCTGGAGCGACAGGGTGGCGGTGGAGCCGTCCGGGCCGCGCAGCAGCATCGGGCAGATCCGTGCCAGCAGCGCGGGGCGGGTGGACGCGGCGACGTAGCGGCCGAGCCGCTCGATGGCCGCCGCCACCGGCTCGCCGTCCACCGCGAGCAGGGCGTCGCCCACCTCGATCCCCAACCGGTGGGCGTCGTCGCGGACCGCCGTCACCACCGGCGCCCCCTCGATCCAGCGCACCTGGAGAGGCAGGCCGACCTCGCCGTAGTAGCGGTTCACCTCGGGGTGCACGACGCGGGTATGGCCGTCGGCGACGCGCGCCATCATCTCGGCGACCGTCAGCGCGTAGTCCCGGCCCGTGCCGGCCGTCTCCATGCGGGCGAGGTACTCGGGGAGCACAGCGTCCCAGTCGCCGATCAGGTGGAGATAGGGATAGAAGAAGTGGATCACGTTCCAGGCGCGGATCACCGCGAGCTGGCGGTGCGTCAGGTCCGGCTCCGCCATCCCGGCATAGGCCGCGTCGGGACGGAACACGGCGTCCGGCAGCGCCGGCGCCTGGGCGCGCTGGGGGGAGCCGGTGGGGGCCGGCCGGCGCGCCTCCGCCACGGCCGCCTGGAGCGCCGCCTCCGGGGTCTGTCCGGCCGGCAGCTCGACGTCGGCGTGGAGCCCGGACCACCCTGGGAACGGCACGATCTCGCTGACCCGCACCTGGGCTTGGAGCCCTTCGCCGAGGTCGACCCG
>DASPJI010000286.1:0-4694 GCA_035628695.1 Thermoanaerobaculia bacterium
GACGCGGGTGTCGCCGTCGTTGGCCGGGCGGCCGATCACCCCGGCGTTGACCACGTCCCTCCCCGAGGGGAGCCGGCGGTGCCAGTGAAGGCCGGTGTGGGTGCAGAGCAGGCCGTCGCAGCGCTGCTGGTCGAGGAGCACCTCGAGGAACGGCACCGGCGAGGTGGACCGGAACAGGAACTCGTTGATCCGCCGCGGCGAGCCGTGCACCAGGAGCAGCTCGCGCTCCCCCACCCGCACGCGGCGGCGGCGCGGCAGGCTCCCCATCCAGGCCTTGAAGGCGGGGGAGCAGCCGCGCTCGGTGGATTGATAGGAGATCGCCGCGAAGTGATTGTCGCGCGGGTCGGTGTAGCCGCAGTTGCAGTCCTCGCGGCCCGACGCCAGCGATTCCTCGTAGTTGCCCTGGATCGAGCGCACCCCTCCCTGGAGGAGCAGCGGCCAGACCTTCTCGGGGTTGGGGCCGAAGCCTCCGAGGTCGCCCAGGCAGTAGACCGCCTCGGCGCCGCGCCGGGCGGCGTCCTCCAGGAGGGTCGCGAGCCCGTAATGATTGTTGTAGATGCCGCCGAAGACGGCGATCCGCGAGTAGGGCCCCTCGACCGGCGTCGGGTCGGGCACCGGGGCCGAGTAGGCCTCGAGGGCCGCCGCTCGCTCCTCGGGGGAGAGCCGGAGGCCTGCCCGGGCCGTGGCCTCGCGGAAGCCGCCGAGCGGGACGAGCCGCTCTCCCCAGGTGGCCATGCCGCGATGGACGGTCAGCTTCGACACGGCGCCTCTCCTCAGGTCCGGCAGCTCACGCCGAAGACGTGGCAGGTCCAGCAGGCGGGGTGCTCCAGGGGGAAGCTCCCCAGGGTATCGGCCAGAGTCTCGCCCATCTTGCCCGACGGCTCGTTGACCAGGATCGGGCAGACCCACACCCCCTGGTCGGTGACCATGCGGCAGGTGCTGCACTGCAGGTGGTCCCAGGCTCCTTCGGGTACCTCGTCGCCGCGCAGGCGCTGCCAGCTCTCGTAGGCGCCCCCCCGCTCCGCCTCGGCGCCGATCCGGAAGACCGGGAGCACCTTGAGGCGCGGATGGGCGAGCCCCATCTCCCGCAGCATCTCCAGGAAGCGCTCCTTGCCGGAGGCGGTCGCAGCCTCGGCGCAGACCTCGGTGACGGTGATCACCGGGTCGATCCCGGCGGCGGCCAGGTTGCGGACGCCGGCGAGGATGCGCTCGAAGGTGCCGTCGCCGCGGATCGGATCGTTGGTCGCCGCGTCGTAGCCGTCGAGGGAGATGCGCAGGTCCAGGGAGTAGTCGGACTCCCCGGCCATGGCGGCGAGGCGGCCGCAGCGGTCCGGGTCGAGGAGCAGGCCGTTGGTCAGCACGCTGGCCGGCCCGGCGGCGAGGGTGGCGCGGAGGATCGCCTCCATCTCCGGGTTGAGGAACGGCTCGCCGCCGGTGAAGTAGTACTCCCGCACTCCCAGCGCCACCGCCTCCTCCAGGTAGCGCTCCACCTCGGCGAGGCCGATGAATTCGTGCGTGTGGTTGGTGGGCGAGCAGGAGACGAAGCAGTGGGTGCAGGCCAGGTTACAGAGGGTCCCCCCCACCTGGAACCAGAGGGTGTCCAGGGACCGCAGAGAGACCTTGGGAACGCCGGACGCGTTCATCGCGGCTCCTTCAGCAACAGCTCCCCGGCTCCAGCACGGCTTCGCCTCGGTGGTGGCCTCGTAGTCCCGGCCCTTGGTCTCGCGCGGGTGGCGCAGTGCCGTGCGCGAGCAGTCGAACGGCTGCGCCGCCGCCAGCGGCACCTCTTCCAGCGGCTCGATGAGCTCGAAACAGGAGCCGTAGGGCTCTCGCTGATACAACCTGAACGTCTTGCCACAGACCGCGTAGCGCTCGCCGCGGCGCATGCGGTGGCCGTCGTCGTCCAGCACCTCGCGGAACGGCCCCTTGTAGATGACCGCCTGGCGCCTCTCCAGGCAGGGGCCCTGCTTGCCCTTGAACGCCTCCACGGTGACCGACCGGAATTCAATGCCGGCGACTGTCCGCCAGGGCTCCCGCTGCCGCTCGAGGATGCGGATGCCGTGGAAGCCGGCCTCCTCGAAGGCTTCCAGGAAGCCGCTCTCGGTCATCGCCCCCGCGATGCAGCCGCTCCAGAGCTCGGGGTCCTGCCGCAGCTCGGCCGGCACCGGCTCGTCGCAGGCGATGTCGGAGATCACCGCCCTGCCACCGCTGCGGAGGACGCGATAGATCTCCTGGAAGAGGCGCGGCTTCTCGTCCCCGGCCACGAGGTTGAGGACGCAGTTGGAGACCACCACGTCGATCGAGTCGCCGGCGATGAGGGGACGGCTCCGGCGCAGCTCGTCGGCGCGGGCGGCGGCGCGCAGCAGGGCCTCGGTGCTGGTCACCGGCTCCCGCGCCAGGGTCTCGTCGAGGAGGTCGATGTCGAGCGCCAGGTCCTGGATGCGCCCGCGCCGGAACTCCACGTTGGCGTAGCCCAGCCTCTCGGCCACCACCGGCGCGCTGTCGCGGGCGACCTGGAGCATCTCGTCCGTCATGTCGACCCCGATCACCCGTCCCCGGGGGCCGACCACCTGGGCCGCGATGAAGCAGATCTTGCCCGTGCCGCTGCCGAGGTCGAGGACCGTCTCCCCTTCCTTCAGATGACGGCTGGGATCACCGCAGCCGTAGTCGCGCTCGAGGACCTCCTTCGGGATGACCTCCAGATAGCGCGGGTCGTAGCTCACGGGGCAGCACAGATCGCCCACCCGCTCCTGCGCTCCCTGCCGGTATCGCTCCCGGACCGCTCTTTCCACTGCCATCAACGCCATGCGTGCTTTCTCCCGTTCGCCCGTCGGCTCCGCCGCTCCGGACCCTCAACTATACGGCCTGGGCCCCTTCGCCGGATCGTCGAGATGGCAGGGCGCGCCCGCCTCTATCCGAAATCAGCCCTTCAGCTATGATCGAGCCGCTTTGAGACGCTTCCTCCTCTTCGCCCTGCCCCTCCTCGTCCTCGCCATGGCGCTCTTCCACTTCGCGCTGGAGGCGTTCGGCCTGGACCCGGACCCGGCGCTGCTGTCGCGCAGCGGCGCGCCGGTGCTGCCGGCCTGGGTGACGCTCGGCACCTGGTGCCTCGAGGCCGTCGGCCTCGCCGCGCTGTTCCTCCTGATCCAGGGGCGCGGCGGCTGGCGGTGGAGCACCGGGCTGCTCGCCGGCTGGATCGCCTGGGTGTTCCGGGGACCGCTGCTGGTCCTCGCCGCCGTGGGCCTGGGCGGCCTCCCCCCGGGGCCCTGGTGGTGGCTCGCCCTCTCCTGGTGGATCCTCTACTCCCTCTGCGGCCTGCTGATGGGCCTCCTGGCCGCCGCCGCCGGCCTCCAGCCGTAGCCATCAGCCACCCTGGCGCCGGTCGAGCGCCGAGGAATGGCTCCGCGAGGCAGGCACGTTCTCCCGGGAAGAGTCGCCGGACGGCTGTGCTAGGCTTCCCGCGACCGGGGGTTTCTTGCCAACTTGAGAATCGCCGCCGTCGGGAGGGCGCTCCCTCCTCACTACTACGACCAGCAGACGCTGCTGGAGGCCCTCCGGCGGCGCTGGTCGGACCGCTACTTCAACCTCGAGCGTCTGGAACGCCTCCACCAGAACGTCCTGGTGGGCGGGCGGCACTTGGCGCTGCCCATCGAGGAGTACGACGGCCTCACCACCTGGGGGCGGGCGAACGACGCCTGGATCCGGGTGGCGCAGGAGGTGGGTGAGCAGGCGGTCCTCGACGGCCTCGCGCGCGCCGGCCTCTCCCCGGCCGACGTCGACGCGCTGATCTTCGTCACCGTGACCGGCGTCGCCACCCCCTCGATCGACGCCCGGCTGGTGAACCGGCTCGGGCTGCCGCCGCGGGTCAAGCGCCTGCCCATCTTCGGCCTCGGCTGCGTCGCCGGCGCCGCGGGGATCGCCCGCGCCGCCGACTACGTCCGCGCCTATCCGGACCAGGTTGCGGTACTGCTGTCCGTGGAGCTCTGCTCGCTGACCCTCCAGCCCGAGGACCTCTCGATCCCCAACCTCATCGCCTCGGGACTGTTCGGCGACGGCGCCGCCGCCGCGGTGGTCACCGGCGGCGACCGGCCGGTTCCTTCGCCTGGCCCGCGCGTGGTCGCCACGCGCTCGGTGTTCTATCCCGACTCGGAACGGGTCATGGGCTGGGACATCTCGGAGTCCGGCTTCCGCATCGTCCTCTCCGCCGAGGTCCCGCAGGTCGTCCGCGAGTTCCTGCGCCGGGACGTCGATGCCTTCCTCGCCGACCAGGGCCTGTCGCGAGACGACATCTCCTCCTGGGTCTGCCACCCCGGCGGCCCCAAGGTGCTGGAGGCGATGCAGGAGAGCCTCGAGCTGCCCGCAGGCGCGCTCGACGTCACCTGGCGAAGCCTCAAGGAGGTGGGGAACCTCTCCTCCACCTCGGTCCTGCTGGTCCTGGCCGACACGCTCGAGGCGCACCGCCCCGCGCCGGGGAGCTGGGGGATGCTCCTCGCCATGGGGCCCGGCTTCTGCTCGGAGCTGGTGCTCCTCCAGTGGTAAATAATGAAGGGAGCGCGATGAGCACTCTCTTCGGCACCGATACGCGCCTCCTCTATACCGGCCTCGTGCTCCTCGTGGCCGCCGCCCGGCTCGCCGAGCTGCGGATCGCCAAGCGCAACCTGGAGAGCCTGCTGGCCCGCGGCGGCGTCGAGGTC
>DASPJI010000287.1:0-4968 GCA_035628695.1 Thermoanaerobaculia bacterium
GACGGAGCGCTACCCCGGCACCGGGACGGGTGACGCGCTCGAGAACCCGCGGCCCTTCGAGGCCGGTGGAGTCTGATCATGCAGCCCATCAAGGACGAGAGATCGCTCGGCCAGATCCTCAAGGAGCTGACGAGCGAGACCAGCACCCTGCTCCGGCAGGAGGTCGAGCTGGCCAAGACCGAGATGTCCGAGAAGGCCACCCGGGTGGGCACCAACGTCGGCGCTCTCGCCGTCGGCGGCGCCGTCGCCTTCCTCGGCGCTCTGGCCCTGCTGTTCGCGGTCATCTACGGCCTGACTTCGCTCCTGGACCAGTTCATGTCGCTCCGGGTGGCGGTCTGGCTCGCACCGCTGCTGGTGGGCCTGGTGCTCGCCGGCGTCGGCTACAGCATGATGAAGAAAGCGCGCGAGACCCTCAAGCATGAAGGCATCGCTCCCAGGAAAACCACCGACAGCTTGCAGGAGAACAAAGAATGGCTGAAAACAAAGATGCAGTGACGGGTACGGGCGCCAACTCCGAGCAGATCCGTGCCGAGATCGAGCGCACCCGCGCCGACATGGACGAGACCTTCGACGCCCTGGAGGCCAAGCTGACCCCCGGCCAGCTCCTGGGTGAGGTCTGGAGCCTCACCAAGGGCGGCTCGACCGCCGGCGCCAGCAAGCTCTGGCGCGTTGCCAAAGAGTACCCGATGCCCTCCGCCGTCATCGGCCTGGGCCTCGGCTGGCTCCTCCTCGAGAGCTCGCGCGGCGAGGAGCACGGCCGCACCTCCTCCCGCTACAACCGCGACTTCGACCGCTACGGCGCCACCGGCCGGGCCGGCTATACCGGGACCAGCCGCTTCGCCAGCTCGTACGGCTCCGGCTCCTACACCGGGACCACCCGCTACGAGAGCGACTTCGACACCGACTATGGCACCGACTTCGAGGGCGACACCGGCTCCGAGGGGCGGCTCTCCTCGGCGGCGCACAGCGCCAAGGACAAGGTGACCGGCGTCGCCCACAGCGCCAAGCACGCGGTAGGTGGCGCTGCGCACAATGCCAAGGAGAAGGCGGGCGACGTGGCGGACCGTGCCCGGTACCGCGCGTCCGAGCTGCGCGGCCAGGCCCGCTACAAGGCGCGCCAGGCCCGTACCGGCTTCTGGCAGATGATGGAGTCCAACCCCCTGGCCATGGGCGCGGCCACCCTGGCCGTCGGCGTCCTGGCCGGTCTGGCCATCCCGTCGACCCGCAAGGAGGACGAGCTCCTGGGCGAGACCCGTGACCATCTGGTCGAAGACCTGAAGTCGCGGGGCCAGGAGGCCTTGGACAAGGGCAAGCAGGTGGCCGAGGCCACGGTCGATACGGTCAAGCAGGTGGCGCAGGACGAGGGGCTGACCGTGGAAGGCGTGGCCGAGAAGGTCCGGGCCGTGGGCCGCGAGGCCAAGAACAAGGTCAAGGAGGAGGTCCGCAACCAGGATCTCGTCCCGGGCTCCGGCAATCAGGATCAGAAGGCTGGCCAGCAGAACCAGGGGCAGGACCTGGGAGCTAAGCCGAAGCCGGAGGCCGGCGAGTTCTCGGGCGGCACCAGCAACCTGGGGACCGGCAGTGGCCCGAGCGCCGTCGGCAGCCTGGGCGGCAGCAACCTGGGTGGCAGCAACCTGAGCGGCGGTCTGGGCGGCGGCAGCAACACGCCTTCGCCCACCGTGGGCGGCGTGCCGGGCGAGAGCATGGGGAGTGCCACCGGTCCGGCGAGCCGCGGCCGTAAGACCGGAGCCGCCGGCATCACCGGAAGCTCCGGAACTACCGGAGCGGCGGGGGTCGGCGGCTCGGCGCGGGAGGAGTCCCGGGCCGAGGAGACCGAGCCGGAGTTCGCCAAGCGGTAACCCTGCCGCACCCATCCCAGTACCCTCCGGCCCCGGGAGTCTTCCCGGGGCCGGGCTTTTTCCCCTTCCCGCTTTCCTTCAGGGCGAACCAGGTGTAAATTAGTGGTGCCTTGCCGGGCCGCCCCGCCTTTGGGTCGGATGGTGGATCGCTTTTGGGCTCGGCCGGCACTATATCTTTGTTGAAGGTCCCTTGTAGCCACAATCCCGTCATGAGCCCTGACCCCTCCGAGGGTCACGGTAGCTCTGCGAGGAAGAGGAGGTAGAGAATGTCCGGCCGGATCCTTCGGAATGTCGTCTGCGGGCTCGCACTGGTGGCGGTCTGCACCCTGTTGGTACCGCCTCCCGCGCAGGCTGCGGATCTGCGGGGGGCTGGTGGCCTGGTCCCGGGCTGGAGCTGGAATTGGCTCGGGAGCCTCTGGTCTGAGGTGGGAAGCGCCCTGAATTCGTTCTTTGGAGAGAATGAGGAAACTCCGGCCCCTGTGTCCCGTACCTGGGATAAGCAGGGCACGGGAGTCGACCCTAACGGTCCTCCGGCGCTCGAGGGCGGAGCCTCGCTGGTCACCATTACGATCTGCGACTCGGCCCCAGAGAGTTGCGCCCCCGTGGCTGGGCGGTAGCCGGCCTTGGGTTTGCATGTGGCGAACGTGAGTCCGCTTGTTCTATAATTAGCGGCACCTTGCTTTGCGGTACAGGAAAGGAGAGTCGAGCGTGAGCAGCCATCCCAGCACAGCGGAGCTGCAGGACTTCTTGAGCGGTGGCTTATCCGCTCGCCAGTCTCGAACCGTGGTGCTCCATCTGCTCCGCGGCTGTGAGAGCTGCCGCCAGATTGTAGGCCCGTATATGCAGGCGCTGTTGGGTGAGCAGCCGGTCGAGGCTCCGCTCTCTGCGGAGCTGGAGACGGCCTATGACGCCGCCCTTGACCGTGCCTTTGCAGCGGCTTGCGAGTTGCCCCTGTCCAAGAGCGGGTGGAGCGTGGCAGTGGAGCAGGCCCTCGTCCTCTTCAAGTCCAGGATTTCGACGGGAGAGGCTGAGACGCTACCTTCGCTGGATGAAGTGGCAGCGATCGAGACGCTCCTCGATCTTTGCCGCGAGGTGCGTCACGAGAATCCGAAGCGGATGGTGCAGCTCGCCCAAGAGGCGGTCGCTGCGGCCGGCCGGCTCAATCCCGACCACCATGGCGTGCGGCGGGTCGCGGACCTGAGGTGTCGCGCTACCGTCGAGTTGGGGAACGCCTACCGCGTCGCCGACCGGCTGGACTTGGCTGAAGGGCTGGTGGAGCAAGCCGCCGCGTTCTACCTGGAAGGTACGGGAGATCCGTTTTTGGGAGCTCGCCTGTTCGATGTCCAGGCCTCTCTCGACGGCGATCGTCGCCGCTTCAAGCTTGCCTGTAAGGCGCTGGACGCGGTCCATTCCTTCCACCTCCGGCATGGGGACCAGCACCTGGCGGGCCGCGCGCTCATCAGCAAGGGACTCTACACAGGCTACAGCGGTGACTGCGAGGAGGCTATCCACCTGCTGCAGAGCGCTCTGACCCTGGTAGATGCCGAGCGTGATCCGGCCGTGGCTGCCGCAGGTCTCCACAACCAGGTCTCCTTCCTCGTGGATTGCGGCCGGTTCCGTGAAGCTCGGGCCCTTCTCTGGCAGAACCGGGCTGACCTGGAGCGGGTGAGTGGTTGGGTGACTCGCCTCAAGCTCCGCTGGCTTGAGGGTCAGATCAACGCCGGGCTTGGCGATCTCGACCGGGCTGAGCAGGCTCTTCTCGAGGTTCAGGAGGGATTCCAGAAGGCCGACCTTCATTACAAGGCAGCTATCGCTTCGCTGGATCTCGCCGTCCTCTGGCTACGTCAGGGCCGGGCGGACGAGGCTCGCGACATCGTCTTGAAGGCCGCCGAGGTCTTCACCGCCCTCAAGATCCATCGCGAGGGTCTGGCCGCGGTCCTGCTCCTTCGCAAGGCGTTCGAGACCCGGGTTGCCACCACCTCGCTGCTGGAGCGGGTGATCCGCTTCATGACCCGCGCCGAACACGATCCCAGCGTCAGCTTCAAGGCCTGGTTCCTGTAGGTCCGGCCGGCTTGCCCACGGCTTCCGACGGTCCGCTCCGCAAGGGGCGGGCCGTTTTGCTTTTGAGCGAATCTCACTCCCTGTGCAACCTTCTCTCTTCCTCCGCGTACCTCCCCCTTGACCGCCAACTACTACGGTAGTACTATCCTGGTAGTTGAAGCGGAGGAGGCTACATGGAAACGTCCTACCACCTCGGAGATCTGCAGCTCGCGATCATGAGGGTCCTGTGGAGCCGCGGCGAGTCGACTGTCGCGGACGTCCACGACACGCTGGAGCCCGAGCGCGGCCTGGCTCTCACCACCATCGCCACCATGCTGACCAAGATGGAGAAGAAGGGTGTGGTCGACCACCGGGCCGAGGGCCGCAAGTTCATCTACCGGCCCCTGGTGAGCGAGGGTCAGGTCCGCCGCTCGATGGTGGAAGACCTGACCTCGCAGCTCTTCCGGGGCGACGTCACCGCCCTGGTCAACCACCTGCTGTCCGAGCACGAGATCGACCGCCGCGAGCTGGCGCAGCTCCGCGACCTGATCTCCGCCCACGAGGAAGCGCACGAGACCTACGAATCCAAGGAGGAGCGCTGACATGTTCGAAGCTCTGATGCCCACCTGGGCGAGCACCGCGGCCGCGTGGCTGCTCACCTATGCCCTGCACAGCACGCTGCTCCTGGGCCTCGCCTGGCTCGTGTCGCGCCGTCTGGCCGGACGCGCTCCTCTCGCCGAGGAGGCGATCTGGAGAGGAGCCCTGCTCGGCGCCGTGCTGACCGCCTCGCTCCAGCTCGCCGGCGGCTGGGAGCCGCTGGCCGGGAGCTGGCGGCTCGAATCCACCTCTCCTCCAGCCGCAGCGGCGACCCGCCTGGAGACGGCCCCCCTGCCCGCCGCCGCCCGAGAGGTGGCCGCCCGCCCGTTGGCACCTCGAACGGATGAGCCGGTCGCGGCCTCCCCCGCCGCGCCTTCTCAGTTCCCGGCCGGCGCGGCCGTTCTCGGCCTCTGGCTCATGGGGGCGTTCCTGATCGGCGCGTGGCACGCCCGCTCGTACCTGCGGCTCCACC
>DASPJI010000288.1:0-2245 GCA_035628695.1 Thermoanaerobaculia bacterium
TCCGGAGGGCTCCGGCGGCCGCGGCGGCCTCGGGGGACAGGTGTCCTCTCTCATCCGTCGGGAGATACCGCAGCCCGAGATCCCGGAGCTGCTCCAGGTCTTTCAGGAGGTTCTCATCCGCCAGCGGGTCCGCCGTTTCCCACTCCACGCCAGCCATCCGAGCCTGCCAGCGGTCCCCCAGCTCGACCTCGATCTCCAGGCGGGCCAGGTCCGGCTTCACCTCGCCGGCCACGGCCTGGAGGAGCTCCCCGAGTTGGCCGTGGCTGTCCAGGATGTACGGCCGGATGTTCCCTCGGGTGAGAGCTTCGGCCTTGGCCGCCTTTTCCCAATCCTTCTGAATCATCAACGACCGCCAGGGCTTGAGGGCCCTCGCCGAGTCGGGGGTCAGGCCCGTCAGCCAGTCGAGGATGCGGGGGTCCTGGAGCGAACAGCCTATGAAGAGGACGGGGTGCTGGCGGAGGAGGACGTCGAGTTGGGAGACCAGGAAGGGATAGCGATGGCTGAACGACTGATAGGAATGGCTGGAGAGAATGACATCAGCCCAGTTCTCTCGTGAACCATGGAGTTTGAGGAGCCGGATGTGGCCGTCCGCCACCACGGTAGAGTTCTGTTCCAGCGGCTGAATCGCACAGCGGACTCCGGCAGCCGCCAGAGTCCGCTCCAGGAGGTCGTCGTAGTTCGTGGTGACGATGGCCTGGAAGTATCCCTCCTTGGCGAGCCGGGCGATGGCAAGGTGGAGAGACGCGGGATCTCGGGGCGGACCCAGGACGCGCTGGAGGAGATCACCCAGAGCGCCCTCGCCCTGAGACCCGACAAAACGGTCCGCCACCTCGAAGAAGGGCAGCAACGGATCGATGGTGACTTCGGACTCGTCCACCATCTCGCGGATGAGATCGTTCGTCCCGGGATAATTGGCGGCCACAGAAGCACCCGCTCCGACCCAGAGAACGGGCCTGTACTTCTTCAGGAACTTGGCAAGGCTGGCTTGGTCCGCCTTCTGGGGCGGCTGGAGGGCGGGCCGGGTTGGCGGCGTGGTCACGTGAATAAGGATATCAGGCGAGACACCGGGCCGGAGGGAGGGCTCAGACCGCGGGAAGGATGGAACGATCTTCCGGCGGACCGTCTCATCGGGCCGGACGGATGGAACGACCCGGCGTTCCGATGGAACGATCTTTCCGCGGGCTGTCTCACCGGACCGGAAGGATGGAGCAAACCGCCGAACGGATGCGCCGATCCGCCGGCGGGGCGTTCCGTCGGTCCGGACCGATGAGGCGCCGGGGCGGACGGATGCGCCAGACCTCCGGACCGATGGGACGATCTTCCGGAGGATCGTCACGTCGGGGCGAGCCGGTGAAGCGTCGGGCCGGAGGGGTGGAACAAACAGCCGGACGGATGAGACGATCCGCCGGCGGGGCATTCCGTCGGTCCGAACCGATGAGGCGTCGGGCCGGAGGGATGTGCCAGACCTCCGGACCAATGGGACGATCTTCCGGAGGATCGTCACGTCGGGCTGGGCGGGTGAGACGGCCGGCCGGCGGGATGAGACGACGGCTCGGACGGATGACCTCCCCCGCTCCCTCCCGCCCACCCTCCCAGGGGGGGAGGCACCACCACCCCCGCAATCCTAGCGCCCCTGCAACCCGACTAGACGAGCTGGCGGATCTCCTCGATGAGCAGCTCCTCTACCCGCTTGGCCAGCGCCGCCACCGTCCGCTCCTCGTAGATGCTGCGCAGCGGGATCTCCAGGTCGAACGCGTCCCGCAGACGGCGCATCACCTGGAGGAGGAGGAGCGAGTGGCCTCCCAGCTCGAAGAAGCCGTCGAAGACGCTCAGCCGCTCGACGCCCAGCGCCTCGCACCAGATCTCCGCGATCACCTCCTCCACCTCGTTGCGCGGCGCCACGTAGGGCCGCTCCTTGACCGCCGCAAGGCCGGAGAGGTCCGGCGCCGGCAGGGCGCGGCGGTCGATCTTGCCGGCCGCCGTTCGCGGCAGGGCGGTGAGGGGCACGTAGGCCGCGGGCACCATCCAGGCGGGCAGCCGGGCCTCCAGGAAGGCGCGGAGGTCCGGGGCGGACGCCTGGCGGCCGGCGGCCGGCACCACGTAGGCCACCAGGCGGAGGTCGCCGGGACGCGCCCCCCCCTCCCGGGCGGCCACCGCGCACTCCGCCACGTCCGGCGAGGCGGCGAGCACAGTCTCGATCTCCCCCGGCTCGACCCGGAAGCCGCGGATCTTCACCTGGTCGTCC
>DASPJI010000289.1:0-3546 GCA_035628695.1 Thermoanaerobaculia bacterium
GGCCGCTCCGGCCGCCGCGAGGGTGAGGGCCCGCTTGAAAGAGGGCCGCGGCGCCGTCAGCACCAGGAAGGTGAGGGCGGTGATCAGCAGGACGAAGAGGGCGACCGCCGCGGCGATCTTCACGTTCCGGGGATCGCCGCCAGGCTCGATCTCGCCGAACTGATCGGAATGCAGGTGGATGTCGCGCAGGCGCTGGAGCCGCATGGCGGCCGAGGCTCCCGGGACCTTCGGATAGTACTTCTCGACGAAAGCCGGCAGCTTCTTTTCGATCTGCTCGGCGCTGGCGCCCTCGGCGAGCAGGAAATAGGTATAGACGTCGTTCGCCCACCAGTTGTCACGGATCAGCCGCGGGTCGGTGACGTGATCGAGGCTGGAGAACGAGGCGAGGACGTGGAAATGAAAATGCGAGTTGGACGGCAGCTCTCTCATCACTCCCGTCACGCGATAATTTTCGTCGCTATAGCCGCTGTCGATCTTCAGCACCTTCCCCACCGCCGGCTCGTCGCCGAAGATCTTGCGCGCGATGGGCTCGCTCAGGACCACGGAGTTGGGCGCCACGAGGACCTTGGCCGGATCGCCTTCGATCAGCGGCAGGTCGAAGATGCGCGGCAGGCTGCCGTCGGCCCAGGCGAACCATTCGTAAGACTGCTTCTCCTGCCCCTTCTCCTGGCGGCGGACGGCGACCTTGCCCGGGACCGCGCCCTCGAACCAGGGCATGATCCGCGCCACCTCGGCCATCTCGGGAAAATCCTTGATCAAGGTGGGCGCCATGATGATCTGGGTGAAGACGGTGTTCACCACCTCGCCGCTCGGCGGCGTCAGGTCCTGCGAAATGCGATAGATCCGGTCGGCCTTCTCGTGGAACCGGTCGTAGCTGAGCTCCTCCCGCACATAGAGGAGGGCGAACAGGAGACAGGTCGTGCCGAGGGCGAGCCCGGCGATGGCGAGGAGAGAATGTCCGGTTTTCTTGACCATGGTCCCTTTCAGCGAGGCCCGGTGCGCCGCGCCCCGGCTCCAGGGCTGCGTTTGCCGATGCGGGCCATCAGCGTATCCAAGTCCTTCTGACTGAACCGGGCCTCCGGGAAGTCCGACGGCGTGAAGTCGCCCGACTCCTTGGCGCGGCAGTGTTCGATCAGCCCGCGGAGGCTGGCGATGAAACGGTCGGCGAGAGCCTGGATGGTGTGGCGATGGTGGCGGTTCACACCGTAGGTCCAGGTCAGCCGCAAGCTGCTGCCGGCGTCGGTGGCGACGATGCCGCCGTTGATCTCCAGCAGGTGGCCGCGCCTCTGGCGCGGGCTCAGCGCCGGGCCGCTCGACTCGCCGGCGGGGGCGAACAGCGCCGAGCCGGCGAGGCCGCGGTCCAACTGCCCCAGGTAGTTGAAGACCACCTCGGCGGGCGGCATCTCGCGCAGCCGGCCGGCCGCCTCCTCGTCGCCGGCGTAGCGCAGCAGGCCGTAGCCGACCCCGCCGCGCGGCACCGCCCGCAACTGCTCCTTGACCGCCTTGAGGTGATCGCCCGGGCCGGCCGCCGCGCTGTCCGAGTCGGGGAGTTGGAGCAGCACCGGGAAGAGGCTGGTGAACCAGCCCACCGTGCGCGAGACGTCGAAGCCCTCGAACAGCTCCTCCCGGCCGTGCCCCTCGAGGTCCACCAGCAGGTGGGGCTGCCCCGTCCAGCCGGCGAACGCCTCGGCCAGCGCGGTCAGCAGGACGTCGTTGATCTGGGTGTGGTAGGCCTTCGGCACGTCCTGGAGCAGGGCGCGGGTGGCCTCCGGATCCAGCTCGGCGATCACCGAGCCCGCCGACCCCAGGGTGTCGTCCGCCGCGCCGCCCGGGAGATCGACCGGCAGGGGGAGGACGGCGGCGCGCGCGGGGGCGAGCCAGTAGGGCAGCTCCTCCTTCGCCGCGGCCGACCCCGCGTGCTCGGCCAGCTTCGCCGCCCAGCGCGCGAACGGGGTGGCGACGGGCGGCAGCGCGGGAGAGGCCCCGGCAGCCAGCGAGCGATAGGCGGTCTCCAGGTCGCCCAGCAGGATGCGCCAGGAGACGCCGTCCACGATCAGGTGGTGGAGGACCAGGAGCAGCCGCTGCCCCTCCTCGCCCAGCGCGAAGAGCGCGGCGCGCAGCAGCGGCCCCCGCGTCAGGTCGAGGCTCGGCTGGAGCCGGGCGGCCGCCCCCTCCAGAGCCGCCCGCCGCCGCGCCTGGGGCAGGGCCGAGAGGTCGAGGACGGCCAGGGGCGCGGCCATGTCGGTCGCGACCTGATGCCACTGCCCCTCGCCGTCGCGCAGGTAGCGATAGCGCAGCGCCGAGTGCAGGGCGGCCACAGCGCCGAGCGCCCGCTCCAGCCGGCCGGGATCTGCCTCCTGCTGCAGAGCGAGCAGCACCGCCTGGTTGAAGTGGTGCGGGTCCTCGAGGTCGAGGTCGAAGAAGAGCCGCTGGACCGGGGTCAGGGGGACCTCGGCGCCGGCCTCCTCGTCCACGGAGGCCTCCGGCCCCGCTCCGGCCGTCGCCGCGAGGGCCGCGAGCTCGGCCACCGTCTGGTGCCGGAACAGGTCGCGGGCGGTCAGCCAGAGCCCCTCCTGCTGCGCCCGCGAGACGACCTGGATGCACAGGATGGAGTCGCCGCCCAGGTCGAAGAAGTTGTCGTGGATGCCGACCTTCTCGACGCCCAGCACCTGCGACCAGATCCCCGCCAGGGTGGCCTCGGCCTGGTTCCGCGCCGCCACGACGTCGCCGCCGGACCGCTCGCGGGACGGGGCGGGGAGGGCCGCGTGGTCGACCTTGCCCGTCGGGGACAGGGGGAGCGCTTCCAGGGTGACGAAGGCGGTCGGCACCATGTAGGAGGGGAGCTTCGCCGCCAGGAAGGTGCGCAGGCCGGAGGCCTCCGGCGCCGGCTCCGCCTGCGGCACGAGATAGGCGACCAGCGCCTTCTCGCCGGGCGCGTCCTCGCGCACCACCACCGCGCACTCCCGCACCGCCGGGTGCGCCGCCAGCAGCGCCTCGATCTCCCCCAGCTCGATGCGCAGGCCGCGCAACTTGACCTGGCGGTCGATCCGGCCCAGGAACTCGATCTCGCCGTGGGGCAGCAGCCGCACCAGGTCGCCCGAGCGGTAGAGACGCCCGCCCGGCTCACCGCCGAAAGGATCGGGGACGAACCGCTGCGCCGTCAGGTCGGGGCGGTGCAGGTAGCCGCGCACCGTGCCGGCGCCGCCGACGCACAGCTCGCCCGGCACCCCCACCGGCGCCAGGCGCCCGCGCGGGTCGAGCACCGCCATGTGGAGGTTGGCGATCGGCCGGCCGATGCTCGGGTCGCGCCGGTAGGGGCCGGCGCAGCGCTGGAAGCCGGAGTAGATCGTCGTCTCGGTCGGCCCGTAACAGTTGAGCAGCCGCAGGGTGCTGCCCGGCGGCACCCAGCGGTTCGCCAGGTCGGCGGAGCAGCGGTCGCCGCCCACCAGGATGGTGCACAGGGAGGGCAGGTTCTCGGGGGGGATCGTCGCCAGGATCGGCGGCGGCAGCGCCATGGTGGTGATCCCCTCGGCGCGTATGGTCTCG
>DASPJI010000290.1:0-2821 GCA_035628695.1 Thermoanaerobaculia bacterium
CCGCGCTGGGCCGCCCTGGTGCCGCGGGGGGGCGAGGGCCTCTACTCCGCCTCCCTCGCCGGCACCCTGGTCCTCGCCGTGGGGGCCGAGGGGCCCGGCCTCTCCCCCGCCCTCGGCGAGCGGGCCGGCCTCCGCCTGACCATCCCCATCGAGCCGCCCGTGGAGTCGCTGAACGCGACGGTGGCGGCGGCCCTGGTGCTGTTCGAGTGGCGGCGGCGCAGGCTCGGCTCGTGATCTAATGCGGCCGACAGCCCAGAGGGGGAGAGCATGAAGATCGCCATCGGTTCCGACCATGCCGGCTACACCTATAAGGAAGCCATCAAGGACTACCTGCTGAGCCGCGGCCACGAGGTCCGGGATTTCGGCACCCACTCCGAGGACCCGGTGGACTATCCACTGTTCATCCGGCCGGTGGCCGAGGCGGTGTCCCGGGGAGAGGTGGACCGCGGCATCGTCCTGGGCGGCTCGGGCAACGGCGAGGCCATGGTGGCCAACCGCGTCCCCGGCGTCCGCTGCGCCCTCTGCTGGAACGTGGAGACCGCGGAGCTGGGCCGCCGCCACAACAACGCCAACGCCCTCTCCCTGGGCGAGCGCATGATGCCCCTGGAAACGGCCTTGCGGATCGTCGAGATCTGGCTCGAGACCCCCTTCGACGGCGGCCGCCACGTGCGGCGGGTGCAGATGATCGACCAGGAGCCCGCGCAGGTCCCCGAGGGCGAGCGGGGGGCGCCGGCGGCGGAGACCCTGCGGGCTTGAGCGCGGCGCTCCTCCAGGCCCTGGGGCCGGACCGCGTCCGGCGGGGCGAGATCCTCGCCCCCTACACCACCTTCCGGATCGGCGGCCCGGCCGACCTGTTCTACGAGGCGGAGAACGCCGAGGAGCTGGCGCGGGCCATCCTCGCCGCCCGCGAGCACGGGGCCCCCTTCTTCCTCCTCGGGCTGGGAGCCAACATCCTCATCGGCGACCGCGGGTTCCGCGGCCTGGTGATCCGCAACCGCGCCCGCGGGGTCGAGGTGCGGCCCGCGGAGGGGCTCGTCCGCGCGGAGAGCGGCGCCGTGGTCTGGCCCGACCTCATCGAGACCGCCATCGCCCAGGGCCTCTCCGGCCTGGAGCACTACGTGGGCATCCCCTCGACGGTGGGAGGGGCGCTCTGGCAGAACCTCCACTTCCTCGCCCCCGCCCCGGCACGGGAGCGGACCATGTTCATCGCCGAGGTGACGCACGAGGCGGAGATCCTCACCGCCGAGGGGGAGCGGCAGACGGTGGGGGTGGACTACTTCGAGTTCGGCTACGACCAGTCCATCCTCCACCACCGGCCGGACGTCGTCCTCGCCGCCACCTTCCAGCTCACGCCGGAGGAGCCGGAGCGGATGCGGCGGATCGTCGAGGAGAACCTCCAGTGGCGCCGCGAGCGCCACCCGCCCCTCGACACCGAGCCGTCCGCCGGCTCCATCTTCAAGAAGATCCAGGGGATCGGCGCCGGGCGCCTGATCGACGAGTGCGGCCTCAAGGGGACGGCGATCGGCGGCGCCATGGTCACGCCCCGCCACGCCAACATCATGATCAACCGGGGCGGTGCCACCGCCGCCGACGTCCGCGCCCTCATCGCCCACGTCCAGGAGGTCGTGGAGCGAGGGACCGGCTACCGCCTGGAGCCCGAGATCTCCTTTGTCGGCGAGTTCTGAGGCCCCTCCTCAGAGGTCCTTCGGCAGCACCAGCCCACCCTCCTCCTCCCACCGGGCGGCCCGGCGCCGCCTGGCCTTGAGAACCCGACTGCCGGCGAGGAGCATGGCCCCCAGCCCCAGAGCGGAGAGCGCCGCCGCCCCGGGGTGGAGCGACGCCTTGGTGTAGAGGCTCCGCTCCGTGGTCCGCCCCTTGTAGTTGCGGCCGCGCTCGCCGCCGTCCTGCTCCACCGGCGTGAAAAGGTTGTCCGGCCGGCCGCCCGCGGGCTCGTCGGTCCGCTGCTGCCGGAAGAGCGTCCTCTCCATGTAACGGTCGGTCAGGCGCGGCGCGATACGTCCGGAGGTGCTGAGGACCTTCCCCATGCCGCCCGGGATGACGTCGCGGATCGGCCTCTGGGCGCACTCCAGAATGGTCTCGGCGACCACCTCCGGCGCGTAGACGGGGGGCACCGGCCGGGGCTCGAACTCCAGGAGGGTGCGCGCCTTGTCGAACAGCGGCGTGTCGATGCTGCTGGGCTTGATGAGCGACACGGAGATGGGTGTCCCCTCCTCCTCCAGCTCCATGCGCAGAGTCTCGGTGAACGCCTTCACCGCGTGCTTGGCGGCGCTGTAGATCCCCTGGAGCGGCACGGCCCGGTCGGCCACGATGCTGGCGACATTGATCAGGGCGCCGCCGTCGTGGCTCATGTGCGCCACCGCCGTGCGGCTGCCGTGGACCACGCCCCAGAAGAGGACGTCGAACAGGCGGCGCGCGTCCTCCAGCGCCACGTCGGTGAGGCGCCCGTACATGGCGACACCGGCGTTGTTGACCCAGGTGTCGATCCGCCCGAAGGCCCGGATGGCCGCCTCGGCGATCTCCTCGACCTGCGCCGGATCGGTGACGTCGGCGCGGACGTGGAGGGCCTGGCCGCCGTTCTGCCGGATCTCCTGGGTGGCGGCGGCCAGCTCGTCCTCATTGCGGGCGGCGAGCACCACCCTCGCCCCGGCGGCGGCGGCCTGCTTGGCGGTCACCAAGCCGATGCCGCTCGACGCGCCGGTGATGACCATCACCTGGTCCGCGAGCTTCTTGAGTTGCAGTTTCATGGCGTCTCCTTCCTGTGAGCCGTGCAAAAGGTCAGCACGGAGGATGCCAACGGCCC
>DASPJI010000291.1:0-4952 GCA_035628695.1 Thermoanaerobaculia bacterium
TCCACGTAGCGGCGCTGGCCCTCGGCGTAGATGGTGTCGAAGGCCAGGGACGACTTACCCGAGCCGGAGACCCCGGTGATGACCACCAGCTGGTTCCTGGGGATCTCCAGGTTGACGTTCTTCAGGTTGTGCTCGCGGGCACCGCGGACGACGATGCTATCCATAGGAGAGGGCATCCTAGCAGAAATTGAGGCGTAAGCTGTAGGCTCGTGATGGTTGCGGCTGGCGCGGCCGTCCAATCCAACACACCGGACCGGCGCCGTGTTCCCGGGGAGCCTACCACACCCGGAGTTCCGGGACCCGGCGAATTGTCTCGCCGAGAGGGCCTCGGATTCACCAGGGCCGGGGCCGCGACACGTGCAGATGTCCCCGGACCGCGAAGCGCAGAGGCCAGGCCGCGGCCTCGCCGGCGTAGTCGACGCCGATGCGGGGACCGGCCACGACCTCACTCTCCCCCACTGACTCGCCGGCCGTGATGCGGAGCGCCCCCCGGTCGAGCCGCACGGCGTCGAGCGTGCGGTCGATGGCGAGGGCCTGGCAGAGCTTGCCCGGGCCCCCAGCCAGGTCCCCCGGCTTCACCTTGCGGGCCCACCGCCGGTTCTCTACCATCCGCGCCTCCCCCTCTACGGGCTCCCCCGCCCGTAACAGTACTGCGCTGCCGATGTCCGCCTCGCCGGTGACGGCGTTCAGGCACCAGTGCATGCCATAGATGAAATAGACGTAGGCGTGCCCACCCGGCAGATACAGACTCTCGTTCCTCACGGTCCGCCGTCCCCCCCACGCATGGCTGGCCCGGTCCGGCCCGCCCAGATACGCCTCCGTCTCCACCAGCCGCAGGACCAGCCGCTCCCCGTCGACCTCCCGCACCAGATAACGTCCAAGCAGATCGCGGGCGACCTCCTCGGCGGGGCGGCGATAGAAAGACATGGGAAGAGGGCGAAAGCGGTCCATGAGGAAGCGACACGATACACCGTCCCCGTAGGCCTGGGGGAGTCTTCCCGTCCCGGCGCAGGCGACTGGCAGCGTGGGAGGGGGGCGGGTGGAGCGCACACGAAGGAGCCGAGCAGGGACGGGACGACTCCCCCAGGCCGTGGCACATCCCTTGCTCCCAAGATCTCTGCCGGTTAGAGCCCGCGTATACTTCGCGCACGCCACGACAGTCGAGGATGGAGGTAAATCCGCCCATGGCCGCCAATCCGCTCCCGCGTCTCGAGATCCCCGCGCTCTTCGAAGAGCTGCCCGACGCCTTCGCCTCCCGTCTCGACCCGGAGGCCCCGTGGTCCCTCCTCGGCGATCCGTTGGACGAGATCCTCGGCGCTCTTCCTTCAGAGGACGTGCGCATCCGCGTCCTGCCCGAGGTCCACCTGACCGGCGACCGGATCGTGATCTGCCCGGGGACTCACATCCACCCCACGGCTGTCATCGAGGGGCCGGTCTTCATCGGCCGGGACGTGGAGATCCGGCCGGGCGCCTACATCCGCGGCGGGGTCTGGATCGGCGACGGCTGCGTCGTGGGGGCGAACACGGAGCTCAAGCGGGCGATCCTCCTCCCCCACGCCAAGGCGCCGCACCTCAACTACGTCGGCGACTCCATCCTCGGGCGGGACGTGAACCTGGGGGCGGGCACCATCCTCTCCAACTTCCGGCACGACGGCCGGAAGGTGCGGATCGCCGCCAACGGTCACCCCATCGCGAGCGGCCGCCGTAAGCTGGGAGCGGTGCTCGGCGACGGGGTCCAGACCGGCTGCAATTGCGTCCTCCACCCTGGCGTGGTGGTGGGACGGGGGACCCAGATCTACCCCGGCGTGCAGCTCCGCTCCGGCCTCTACCCGGAGAGGAGCATCGTCAAGCTCCGGCAGGAGCTGGACGTGGTGCCGCAATCCTAGATCGATCGCTGATCCGGCCCCCGCAGCTCCTCCAGCCTCCGCCCGAGGAGGTTCTCCGCGCCGGGCTCGGCTAGATCCTCTAGACGGAACGAGGCCAGGGTCGCGATCCGCAACGCCTTCTCCCGAACATCCAGCGGTCCCTTCAGCTTTGCGTCGAACCGCTCGACGCTCTCGGCGGCGCAGGCGATCAGCCCGTGGAGCACCCGGAACGCTCCGTCAGACAGCGGCGGGTCCCCCCGATAGACGTCCACACGTGCCCCGGGCCCATACTCCGGAAAGAGACCGAGGAAGCGCAGGAACCACTCCGCCCGGAAGCACCCGGTGGCAGCCGTCATCCCCGCGTAGTCGGCGATCAGCTCGTCCAGCAGGTTGTTGCGCATGGAGCCCAGGAGGCGCCGGGTGAAGTAGTGGGCACACTCGTGGTCCCGGCGGATGGTGAGCGAGGCCTCGCGCCACTCCGTCGCTTCCAGCCCCAGCTCCGTCGCCGGGACGGCGCTGTAGGGTCCGTCGCTCAGCAGGATGAAGCGGTCCTGGTAGAGCTCCCGGCGAGGGAGGATCCGGGCCATCTCCTCGTTCCAGGTGGCGGTCTCCCGCTCGGCCGGGTCGAGGGACTCCCACCGGCGGCGCAGCGCGTGGATCCGCTCCCAGTTGTTGTAGCCGGAGATCATGAGGGCGCCCTGGGACTCCTGGAGCGGGACCGGCTCGTTGCGCTTTCCCAGGGCTCGGTTGAGCGCCACGAACGCCTGCCGGTCGCGGGCGATGATCAGGGGGATCCGTCCGGCCGGACTGGTATAGAGGACCAGCTCGATCCGCTCCGGACGCTCGATCACGAGGCCGGTGGCCTCGGGCAGCTCGTCCGGTGAGCCCCCCTTGCGGGTAGCGGCCCGGTACGCCTCGGTCTCGCTGATCCCCTCCTGGATGGGAAACCGGAGCTGCGGCAGGTGCCCGGCCAGCACCGCAAACGCCCCCCGCTCGCGCGCCTCCTCCACCCAGCCCTCCCACAGCGACACGAACGGCTCGTCGGAAGGAGGAATCTCCGTCTCCGGCCCCAACGCCTCCACGTCGAAACGGTTCTCGTTGTAGACGAGCAGCTCTTCGATCTCGGAGGGAGATGCTCCCAGGGCCGCCAGCCGCTCCGCTTGAATCCCTCTGTCCACGGTGCTAGCCTAGCTCAGCCTGGTCCGGCAAATGCTGGTGAGCTGTAAATTTCGGAAAAGGACGGACGGGCCTTGTTCATGAATCCTTCCGGGTGGTCACGGTTCAGCGCCGGGCTCGCCCTGACCGCTCTGCTCGCCGCCGCGCCCGCGGCGGCTCAGTCCCCTGAGCCCGGGCTCGGTCTCGTCGAGGCCGTCCGGATGATGCTGGGCACCGATCCCAACCTGTCGCTGGAACAGGCCCGCGTACGCTCGGCCCGGGGCCTGCTGCTCAGTACGCGCGGGGAGTTCGACCCGGTGCTGGCAACCAGCGTCGGTGAAGAGGAGATCACGAACCCCATCAGCGAGAGGTCCAGCGAGGAGCAGAGGATTCTCACCAACTCTCTGGGCGTCACCAAACGCTTCCGCACAGGCCTGTCCGTGGAGCCTGGCCTGTCCCTGTCGCGCACCGAGGAGACGGACGCGGTGAACGTCGGTACCTTCTCGTTCACAGTGCGCCAGCCGCTGCTGCGCGGGCGTGGCCGGGACGTGACCATGGCGCCGGAGCTGTCCGCCGAACGGGAGGTGGCGGCGAGTGAGCTCGACCTGCGGCAGACCACCGCGGAGCGCATGCTGGCGGTGGTCTCCCAGTACTGGCAGACGCGGGCGGCGGCGCTCAACCTGGAGATCCTGCAGGAGAACGAGGACAGGTCCCGGGAGCTCCTGGAGACCACCCGCAAGCTCATCGAGGCGGACGTCACCCCGGCGGCCGAGCTGGTACAGGTGGAGGCGAACCTGGTCGCCGCCGAGGCCTCGCGCATCGGCGGCGAGCGCCTCCTCTTCGAGGCGCAGCGCGACCTCGGCCGCGAGATCGGCCTCGACCGCGCCAGCATCGCCGCCCTCCGCCTCCCGACGGACCCCTTCCCCACCGTCCCCGCCGCCGCCGTGCCCGCTGCGTCCAACGGTGAGCGCTTCGTGGCCGCCGCCCTGGACCGCCGGGCCGACCTGCGGGCCGCGCGGGAGCGACGCAACGCGGCCGAGGTCCTGCTGCGCGCCGCTGACGATGGCCTGAAGCCGCGGCTCGACCTGGTCTGGATCCCCAGCTACACCGGCCTCGTCGAGGGGAACGACGCGGGGAGCTTCTTTTCCCCGCTCTATCGCAACGTGCCGGGAGCCAGCTCGAGCTTCGGCCTGACCCTCTCCTGGCCGACGCTCAACAGCCAGGCCCGCGGCGAGCGCATCCGCATCGAGGCCGCCCGCGAGCAGAGCCTCCTCTTCGAGGACCTGGTGGCCCGTCAGATCGGCGCCGACGTCCCCACGGCGCTCGACGCGGTCCAGCGCGAGGCCCAGCGGGTCGAGCGCGCCACGACGGCGATCCGCCTCTACGAGCAGACAGTGATCAACGAGGAGAAGAAGCTGCGGGCTGGGAGCTCCACCCTCATCGACCTCATCAGCCAGCGCGACCGGCTGACCGCTGCCCGGCAGTCGCAGGTCTCGGCCAACCTCGCCTTGGCTCTCGCCCTGGCGCGGCTGCGCTTCGAGACGGGTACCCTACCGGTAGAGGGCGAGCCGGGGCCAAACTGGTTCGGGGAGCTCACCAGCGTCCCCTCGCCGGACGCGCCCCGGGAGGTAGCGCCATGATCTTCCGCAAGGTAGCCCTGGAGAGGCTGTCGTCCCCTGAGCAGCTCGATCAGCTCATGCAGGTCACGAATCCCAGAGGCTGGCTGGCGCTCGCGGCCCTTGGTGCCCTGCTGCTCACCGCGGTCTTCTGGGGGGTCTTCGGCTCGATCCCCACCGAGGCGGCGGGCGAAGGGATCCTGCTCCGGCGCGGCGGTGTCTCGAACCTCGTGGCGCCGGAGAGCGGTCAGGTGCAAGAGATCCTGGTCGCGGTGGGCGACGAGATCCAGAAGGGGCAGGTGGTGGCCCGCCTCCG
>DASPJI010000292.1:0-3623 GCA_035628695.1 Thermoanaerobaculia bacterium
CCTTCGGCTACGGCCCCGGTCAGCTCGCCGGCTTCGCGCTCGGAGCCCTGCGCGCCTCCTTCCTGCCGGACGATGAGAAGGCCGCCCTCGACGAGCGCTTCCGCCGCCAGCTCGACGAGCTCTCCGGCGAAGTCTTCGGCACCCCCCTCGAAGTGCCCCCCTCCTGAGGCTGTCCACCTACACAACCCACTACGAAAGGGGTCTCTAGAAAAGACGGCGCGCGCCGAAAGGAGACCCCTGTCCATGACCTCTCCTCCCGAGCCCAGGAACCGGCGGGCTCTGCTGATCGGGATAGACCGCTACCCTCTTCTATCCGAAGCCGAGCATCTCGATGGCGCGGTCAACGACGCCAAGGCCATGGCCCAGTTGCTGACGGAGAGGTTCGGGTTCCCGGAGAAGGCCGTTCGGCTCCTGCTCGATCAGGCAGCCACCCGGGACGCCATCCTCGGGGCGATGGACCGGCTGGTGGAGGAGACGGCCAAGGACGACGTGGTGGTCTTCCACTTCAGCGGTCACGGCTCCCAAGTCAAGGACTTGGAGGGGGACGAGGAGGACGGCTGGGACGAGACCATCGTTCCCGTGGATTCCGGGCGCGAGCCTCATCCCAACCGCCAGATCACCGACGACGAGATCTACTCCTGGCTCCTGCGGCTGACCGAGAAGACCCCCTACGTCACCCTGATCTTCGACTGCTGCCATTCGGCCACGATCACCCGCGACGACTTCGGAGGGAAGGTCCGCGGCATCGAGCGGGACCCCGCGGCGGTCCGGGAGCCGTCGCCCTGGGCTGGGCGCGCGCAGACGGAGCGAGTGCGGAAAGGGGAGAGCGGCTGGCTTCCCTGGGACCGTCGCTGGACCCTCTTCGCCGGCTGTGCCAACCATGAGGAGAGCCACGAGATGCGAGCGCCGGGCGCCAAGGGCGTACGGCACGGCGCGCTGACCCACTTCCTCGTCGAGGAGCTATGGAAGGCGAAGCCCGGAGAGACCTACCGGGACATCTTCGAGCGGGTGGAGCCTCAGGTGATGTCCGTGTTCCGCAGCCAGCAGCCGCAGCTCGAAGGGGTCTGGGACCGCGAGGTCTTCGGCCTGCGGCACTTCGAGCCGCTCCGCTTCGTGCCGGTCCTCGGCCGGCACCGGGACGGCCGGGTCCTCCTGGGGGCCGGCGCGTCCAGCGGCATCACGATAGGCTCGCGGTGGGAGATCCACCCCCCGAAAGCTCAGGACGTGGTCCCGGGCACCGAGCTCGGGCTGGTGGAGATCACCGGCGTCTGTGCCTTCACCAGCGAGGGCCGGATCGTGCGCGAGGCCCGGCCCGACTTCGTGGGCCGGGAGTGCCGCGCCGTGGAGCGTGCCCACAGCCATGGCGATCTGGGATGGGCCGTGGACCTGGTCATCCCGCACGCCTGGAAGGAGCACATCGGGATCCTGGAGGACGGGATCCGGGAGTCGCCCCTCCTGCGCCCAGCCTCCGGCGAGGAGGCTCACACCCGCGCCTACCTCCTCGGGCCCCGCCGGGCTGCCGGTCCGGGCGACCCCGCTCCCATGCTCGAGACCCTCGAGGAGCCCTGCTGGGTAGCCGTGGGCAAGGATGGCCGCCTGGTGCTGCCGGTGCGCCGGGCCACGGCGCCCGAGTCGGCGTTCGACCTGCTGGAGAATCTGGAGAAGCTGGCCCGCTTCCATCACGCGCTAGCCTTCGACAACCCTACCAGCCCGCTTCGTGGCAAGGTGGACCTGGTCGTGAAGCGCCTGACGGACGGCGGCCCGGTACCGGCACGGCAGGACGACGGCCAGACCGCCTTCTACGAAGGCGAGCTCCTGGCTCTGGAAGCGATCAACAGGACGGGCCAGAAACTCCACCTCTACGCCATCGACTTCGGCCTGTCCGGCAAGGTGAGCCTGCTCTATCCCCCCTACGGAACCCGGGAGGCGACCTCGCGGGAGACGCTCTCCATCAACACCCGCCTCGGTCAGGAGTGGCAGCTCACGGTCCCTGACGCCTTCCCGTTCGAGGCGCCCGGCACGGCCGCTTCAGGGGTGGAGTTCGTCAAGCTCTTCGCCACCACCGAGCCGGTAGACTTCAAGCTCCTCTTCCAGGAGAGCTTTCGCCGCGACGGGGATTTCCTGCCCGGCATCGACGACCATCCGCTCGGCCGTCTCCTCAGCGAGGCCGTCTGGGGGATCACCTACCGCGGCCCGCTTCCCGGGGGAGCGGCAAGGACCGCCGCGGACTGGACAACGGCCACCCGAAGCTTCGTGCTCCGCCGCCGCACCCGGGCCTGGTGAGCTGCTTCCCCGCGGCTCGGGTGCGGCAGGCGGGTGGGACGAGCCGAAGCTCCGTCATTCCCTCGGGAATGATCGCCGTTCCCCTGGAAATCATCGCCATTCCCGTGGGAACGACGAGCGTTCCTTCAGGAATGAAGGCCGTTCCCGCGGAATGGAGGCTGTTCCTTCAGGAAGGAAGGCCGTTTCGGGGGGAATGGGGACCGTTTCTTCAGACATGGCGGCCATTCCTTCAGGAATGAAGGCGATTCCCCGAAGGATGGTGCTCATTCCCGAAGGATTCGTGGCCGTTTCCGGAGGAAGAGAGCCCTTTTTGAGTTGATCGTTGCCGAAGCCGTGAGTGGGGGAAGTGGGAGAGAGGGCCCGGTGAGGCCTCCCTGGGCAGATCGCGCGCCGCGGCCTCCGCCTCGAGATCTAGGTACGGCGAATGGGGCGTCATGGTATATTCGTCGATCTCACTCCAGCCACGTTGGAGAAGCACCGATGATCGGCGAGATCTATCAAGATTTGCGTTTTTGCTTCAGATCCCTTTTCCGCCGTCCGTCCGCCGCGATCGTCGCCGCGGTCGTCGCGATGGCGATCGGGATCGGCGCCGCGGTGGCCATCTTCAGTGTCGTCAAGACGGTGCTGCTCCAACCGCTGCCCTATCCGAACGCGGATCGGGCAGTAACCGTCTGGAATCAGTTCATCCAGCTCGACCTTCCCCAGGTGCAGCTTTCCGAGCCCGAGCTCTATGAGTACGTGGAGCGGAGCCAGTCACTCCAGGCGCTGGCCGCGTTCGTGGTCGGCCAAGGCAATCTCACCGGAGTCGACGACCCGGAGCGGGTCGACTATGCGGCGGTGTCCCCGCAACTGTTCTCCATCCTGGGGGTCAAGGCCAGCCAGGGCCGCGTCTTCGTCGAGGGCGAGGACCGGCCGGACGCGCCGCGCATCATCGTGCTCAGTGACGCGTTCTGGCGCCGGCGGCAGGGGGCGGATCCGAACGCGGTCGGCCGTGACATGTACGTCAACGGCAACCGTTACACGATCATCGGCATCATGCCCCCCGGCTTCCGTTTTCCGGAGAAGATCGACCTCTGGTTGCCGTTGCGTCTGGATCCGGCGAATCCCGGAATGCGCGGCAACCACTATCTGGAAGCTCTCGGGCAGTTGAAGCCCGGCGTCACCCTCAGCCAGGCGCAGGCCGAGCTGGACGTCATCGCCCAGCAACTGCAGAAAGAGTTTCCGATGTCCTACCCGGCCGACAGCGGCTGGGGGGTCAACCTGATCCCGCTCTATGAAGACATGACCGGGGAGGTCCGTCCGGCTCTCCTCATCTTCCTCGCGGCGGTCGGGCTCGTCCT
>DASPJI010000293.1:0-4925 GCA_035628695.1 Thermoanaerobaculia bacterium
GGTCCTGATCCTTGACGATGCCGGAGAGGACACGGCGGACGTAGTCGGCGTCCACGTTGACGCTCGCCCCCGCCATTTCGGGAGCCTCGAACGACACCTCGTCGAGCAGGCGCTCCATGAGCGTGGAGAGCCGGCGGGCGCCGATGTTCTCGGTGGCGCTGTTGACCTCGACCGCCAGGCGGGCGAGCTCGGCCACCGCGTCGGCGGTAAAGTCGAGCGCCACGCCCTCGGTCGAGAGCAGGGCGGAGTACTGCTTGGTGAGCGCGGTCTCGGGCTCGGTCAGGATGCGCACGAAGTCCTGCTCGGTCAGCGCGTCGAGCTCCACCCGGATGGGGAAGCGGCCCTGCAGCTCGGGGATCAGGTCCGAGGGCTTGCTGACGTGGAACGCGCCGGCGGCGATGAACAGGATGTGGTCGGTCTTGACCATGCCGTACTTGCTGGAGACGTTGGTCCCCTCGACGATGGGCAGCAGGTCGCGCTGCACGCCCTCGCGCGACACGTCGGGGCCGCGGCTCCCTTCGCGGCCGGCGATCTTGTCGATCTCGTCGAGGAAGATCATGCCCCCCTGCTCGACGCGCTCGCGGGCCTCGCGGGCCACCTGGGCGCGGTCGATCAGCTTCTCGGACTCCTGCTGCAGGAGGATCTCGCGCGCCTCGGCGACGGTGACCTGCTGCTTCTTCTTGCGGCCGAAGAGGCCGGGGAGCATGTCCTTGATGTTGAGCCCCACCTCTTCGACGCCCTGCGGGGTGAACATCTCGAGGCTCGGGTAGGAGGCCTCGTCGACCTCGATCTCGACGCGCCGGTGGTCGAGAGCGCCGGCGCGCAGCTTCTCGCGGAACTTCTCGCGCGTGGCGGCGAGGTCGTCGTCCTCCTCGGGCTCGTGGCGCAGGTAGCTGCTGATCGGGCGCGGCGGCACCAGGAGCTGGAGGAGGCGGTCCTCGGCGCGGAGGGCCGCGGCTTCGCGCACCGCCTCGCGCTTCTCCTCCTTGACCATGGTCACCGCGATCTCCACCAGGTCGCGCACCATCGACTCGACGTCGCGGCCGACGTAGCCCACCTCGGTGAACTTGCTGGCCTCGACCTTGAGGAAGGGGGCCTTGGCGAGGCGGGCGAGGCGGCGGGCGATCTCGGTCTTGCCGACGCCGGTGGGGCCGATCATCAGGATATTCTTGGGCGCGATCTCCTCGCCCAGCTCGGGCGGGAGCTGCTGGCGCCGCCAGCGGTTGCGCAGGGCGATGGCCACCGCGCGCTTGGCCTGCTTCTGCCCGACCACGTACTTGTCGAGCTCCGCGACGATCTGCCGCGGAGTCATATTCTCGATCGCCGGGACGCTCTGCACTTCGCCGGAGAGCTGGATAGACATCGGGTCAGAGTTCCTCAAGGGTCAGGCGGTCGTTGGTGAAGACGCAGATCTCGGCCGCGATCCTCATCGCTTCCCGCACGATGTCGGCGGCCGACATCGAGGTGTTGCGCATCAGCGCCCGCGCGGCGGCCAGGGCGAAGTTCGAGCCGGAGCCCACGGCGAGGATGCCGTCCTCGTCGTCGGGCTGCAACAGCTCGCCGGAGCCGGTGACGAAGAAGCTCTTGTCCTTGTCGGTGACCACCATCACCGCCTGCAGCTGGCGCAGGGCGCGGTCGGTCCGCCAGTCCTTGGCGAGCTCGACGACGGCCCGCTCGAGCTGGCCGTTGAACTCCTCGAGCTTCTCTTCCAGACGGGTGACGAGCGCCAGGCCATCGGCGCCGCCGCCGGCGAAGCCGACCAGCACCTTGCCCTTGCCGACGCGCCGCACCTTGCGCGCCCCGGCCTTGACGATGGTGCTCTGGTTCATCGTCACCTGGCCGTCGCTCGCCATGCAGACTTTGCCTTCACGGCGTACGAGGAGGACGGTCGTCGAGGCGAATGTATCCATAGGCGTGTGGATTGTAACAGGGCCATTCACCGGGGAGGGGGACTCCTCCTCCGGCTTTGCCGCATCCCGGCGAAGCAGCCTATCAGAGTCCCGGCCCGGGGGTCACTTCCCCGGTGTCCCCGGGGTCCGCGCCCGGGGGTGGGCGTCGCGGTAGACCGCCAGCAGCCGCTCGACCTCCAGGTGGGTGTACTTCTGGGTGGTCGACAGCGAGCTGTGCCCCAGCATCTCCTGGATCGACCGCAGGTCGGCGCCGTTCTCCAACAGATGGGTGGCGAAGGTGTGGCGCAGGGTGTGGGGGTGGACCCCCTTGGCGAGGGCGGCCTGCTCGACCCACTTGTCGATCACCCGCTCGACGGAGCGGCGGGTCAGCCGGCCGCCCACGTGGTTGAGGAAGACCGGCTCCTCATCCTCGCTCGCCTTGGGACCGCGCACCCCTTCCCAGACGCCGAGCCAGGTCCGCAGGGCGTCGGCCGCCGGCCGGCCGAAGGGGACCATGCGCTCCTTGCTCCCCTTGCCCATGGTGCGGAGCACGCGGGCGGAGAGGTCGATGTCGCGCCAGTCGAGCCCCACGAGCTCGCTGACGCGCAGGCCGGTGGCGTAGAGCAGCTCGAGGATCGCCCGGTCGCGCAGGGCGAGCGGCCCGTCGCCGGCGGCCGGGGCCTCGACCAGGTTCTCGATCTCGCCCGGCCGCAGGTGGCGGGGGAGGGTCTTGGGGAACTTGGGGGTCCGCACCCCCTGCGCCGGGTTGGCGGAAAGCGTCCCCTCGCGGCAGGCGAAGCGGAACAGGCTGCGCACCGCCGACAGCGCCCGCCCCTGGCTGCGCTTGCCGATCCCCTCGCGGGTGAGCCAGGCGAGGAAGGAGCGCACCGCCAGCACGTCGACATCCTGAGGCCGCACCTCCCCGGGGTCGCAGCCGAGGAACTCCGCGGCGAGGAAGTGGTGGAAGCGGGTGAGGTCCGACTCGTAGGCCGCCACGGTGTGGGGCGACAGGTTGCGCTCGGCCTGGATGTGCTCGAGGTACCGGTGGATGAGCTGTCGCATTCAGACGCCCGGCACGGCGGCCTCGGCCGTCTCCGGCTCCTCGGCGGGCATCTGGGCGAGTTGGTGGCGCCGGGCCCAGAGCGCGAGCTCGGTCCGCGCGCGATCGGCGAGGGCGGCGCGCTTGTCCCCCTTGCGGACGCGGGTGTCGAGCTCGGTGAACAGGCCGTAGTTGATGTTGGCCGGCTGGAAGTGCTTGGGGTCCGATTCCGTGAGGTGCCGGGCCAGGGCCCCCAGCGCGGTGGTGGGGGGGAACGGCTCGGGCGCGCGGCCGTCCCGGCGCTCGAGGGCGAGGTACAGCCCGGTGGCGAGGCCGGTGGCGGCGGACTCCAGGTACCCCTCGACGCCGGTGAGCTGGCCGGCGAGGCGCACCCGCGGCGCGGCCTTCACCCGGTAGAGCTTGTCGAGGTGGGTCGGCGCGTTGATGAAGGTGTTGCGGTGGATCTGCCCGAAACGGACGAAGCGCGCCTGCTCGAGCCCCGGGATCATGGACAGGACGCGCTGCTGATCCCCCCACTTCATGCGCGACTGGAACCCCACGAGGTTGAGCTGGCTCTTCGCCAGGTTCTCCTGCCGGAGCTGGACCACGGCCCAGGGGCGCCGGCCGTCGGGCGCGGTGAGCCCCACCGGCTTCATCGGCCCGTAGCGCAGGGTGTCCACGCCGCGGCGGGCCAGCTCCTCGATCGGCAGGCACCCCTCGAAGAAGATCGCCTTCTCGAAATCGTGCGGGACGAGGACCTCGGCGGCGAGGAGGGCCTCGTAGAAGGCGGCGTACTGCTCCCTGTCCATCGGGGCGTTGAGATAGTCCTCCCCCTCCCCCTTGCCGTAGCGCGACTGCCAGAACAGCTTGGACATGTCGAGGCTGTCCGCCTCGACGATGGGGGCGATGGCGTCATAGAAGTAGAGGTACTCGCTCCCCAGCAGCTCCTGGAGCCGGGCGGACATGGCCGGCGAGGTGAGCGGCCCGGTGCCGAGGACGACCTCCCCCTCGGGGATCTCGGTCACCTCCTCGCGCCGCGTCTCGATCCGGGGGTGGCGCGCCAGGGTCTCCGTCACCCGCTCGGCGAAGCGGTCGCGGTCGACGGCCAGGGCGCTGCCGGCCGGCACCGCCGCCGCCCGCGCCGCGCCGATGATCAGCGAGCCGAAGGACTCCATCTCGCGCTTGAGGAGCCCGGCCGCGTGGAGCGGGTCGTCGCTGCGCAACGAGTTGCTGCACACCAGCTCCGCCAGGTTCCCCGTCTTATGGGCCGGCGTCGGCTGGACCGGCCGCATCTCGTGCAGCACGACGGGGATCCCGCGCTCGGCGAGCTGCCAGGCGCACTCGGTCCCCGCGAGGCCGCCGCCGACGATATGGATGGGAGAGGACATCCTTATCTATCCCTCCATCATCCTTCAGCCAGCCGGAGCCCGATGACTCCCAGGAGGATCAGGGCGAGCGAGATCAGCCGGAACGCCGTCCGCGGCTCTCCCAGGAAGAGGATGCCGAGGAGAGCCGTGCCGGCGGCGCCGATCCCCACCCAGACGGCGTAGCCGGTGCCGGTGGGGAGGGTGCGCAGGGCGAGGCTCAGCAGGTAGAAGCTCGCGGCCATGGTCACCAGGGTGAAGAGGCTCGGCCCCAGCTTGGTGAACCCCTCCGTCCGCTTGAGGCTGACCGCCCAGACGATCTCCAGCAGTCCGGCGATGATGAGGTAGACCCAGGCCATGGGGTGGATTATAGGGGCGCCTCACCGCGACGCGTCGTTCAGCTTCCAGCTATAGTCCCGGAACTCCAGGTCGATCTCCTTCGCCGCGGCGATGCGCTTCTGCTGGGCCGGAGGCAGGTACTTGCGCAGGAAGGCCACCCGGCCGCCGCCCCAGCGCTCGAAGTCCTCGGCGAACCAGTCCATCAGCTTGGTGACCTGCAGCTCCAGCTCCCCGCCGTCCTCTTTCATGCGGACGCCCAGCGGGCCGGTCAGGAAGCGGCGCGTCTGGTCGTCG
>DASPJI010000294.1:0-6884 GCA_035628695.1 Thermoanaerobaculia bacterium
CCGGCGCCGGCCGCGTCGTCCCCACCGCCTCCGACGACTCGGGGCTCTTCTGGTTCTTTGCCCCCGAGAACTGGGAGATGCTGGTCAAGGTGCTGGACGGCTGCTCCCTCAACGGCCACTACTGGGTCTTCGCCGCCGCCACCACGACCGTGCAGTACGACCTGACCGTCACCGACACCCGCACGGGGCAGGTGGCGCGCTACCACAACGCGCAGGGCACCGCCGCCCCCGCCACCACCGACACCGGCGCCCTCGAAGTCTGTCCATAGTCGAAGCAAGTCGGCAACCGGTTATGCGCGACTGTTCAAGTGCACCGGTTTCGATGTAGACTCCCCCCGTTCTTTCGCGGAACAGCCTGAGGAACGCAGGCTCGCCTCGACCGGAGAGAGGCCCGCCACGGCGGTGTCTTCTCGACGGAGAGCGGCGAGAGCACCGCCTGCGTCCCGTGACCGCGCCTGGCACCCGACTGGTACCCGAGCTCGACGCTGCGATGACGCACGACCTGGACCGAGAGATCTTCGCCGACTTCCTCCTGGAGTCCCAGGAGAGGCTTGCCCGTTTGGAGGAGGTGCTGCTCGCCCTGTCCGAAGGGGCGGGCGACGCCGTCCCCCAGCTCCTGGACGAGGCCCGGCTGCAGCTCCACACCCTCAAGGGCAACTCCGGGATGATGGGGCTCGCCGAGCTCCAGGCGGTCGCCCACGCCCTGGAGGACCGGGTGGACTCGCTCGACCACGACGCTCCCCAGGTCGAGGACCTGCTGCACGGCGTCGACCGCTTCCGCGAGCTGCTGGAGGAGGTGGCGCGCCTGCAGGAGCCGGCGGCCGCGGCCGCCGACCGGACCGACGCGGCCGGCGCGGCGGGAGCCGCCGGCGCTATCGGCGGGGTGGCGGCCATGGAGCTCGGCGTCAACACCGACGGCGTGCGGGTCTCCTTCGCCACCCTGGACCGGCTGGTCGACCTGCTGGGCGAGATGGTGATCTTCCGCAACCGGATGAGCGACGCGGTGGAGCAGCAGCGCGGCGCCGCGGCTTCCGGGCGCGGCTGGGAGCACGTCCAGGCCGCCCACGAGCGGCTCGGCAAGACCCTGGACGCCCTGCGCGACGGCGTGATGCGCCTGCGCATGGTGCCGCTGCGCACCCTCTTCGGCCACCTCGGCCGCATCGTCCACGACGAGAGCCTGCGCGAGGGCAAGTCGGTCCGCTTCGAGACGCGGGGCGGCGAGACCCCCCTCGACCGGGCGCTCCTCGAGCTGTCGAGCGAGGCCCTGGGGCACCTCGTGCGCAACTGCGTGGTGCACGGCCTCGAGACCACGGCGGAGCGGGTGCGGGCGGGCAAGCCCGCCCAGGGCACGGTGCGCCTCGCCGCCGAGGCCAACACCCGCGAGGTGGTCATCGACGTGGTGGACGACGGCGGCGGCATCGACCGCTCGCGGGTGACCGCCACCGCCCGGCGGCTGGGGCACGTGCTCGGCGAAGGGGAGGACCCGCTGTCGCTGCTCTTCCTGCCCGGCTTCTCGACGCGCGACGGGGCGGACATGAGCTCCGGGCGCGGCATCGGCCTCGCCGCCGTCCAGAAGGCGGTGCAGCGGCGCGGCGGCCGCATCGAGGTCTTCTCCGAAGAGGGGTTCGGCACCCTGTTCCGGCTCCGCCTGCCGCTCAGCGTCTCGATCACCCGCGCCCTGCTGCTGGCGAGCGACGGCGAGGAGTACGCCCTGCCGCTCGCCGCCATCGTCGAGAGCGTGCAGATCGACGGCCTGGAGCTGCACGAGATGAACGGCGCCACGGTGCTGCCCTGGCGCGGCGGCCTGATCCCCCTGCTCGACCTCGGCCACAGCTTCGGCACCTCGCCGGTCCGCCGCCACTCCGGCTTCGCGGTGATCATCGAGGCCGCCGGCAGCCAGCGGGCCCTGGCGGTCGAGCGCATCCACGGCATCCGCGAGGTGGTGGTCAAGGGGCTCGACCGGGTGGCCGGCTCGCCTCCCGGCATCTCGGGCTCCACCATCCTGGGCGACGGCCGCGCCGTGCTCATCCTCGATCCCGCGGGCCTGATGAACCTGTCGCCGTTCGCCGGCGCGACGGCTGGAGGAAAAGCTTGAAGAAGAAGCGTGGAAGCCACGAACCCGGGGACGGCGCGACGTTCCGGCTGCCGGAGTCCGGCCTGGCCGAGGACATCCTCAAGGCGTTCGCCTCCTCCATGGCCGCCGAGGAGGCCGAGGAGGCCGAGGAGGATGACGGGACGGCCGGCGGGCCGGCGGAGGCCCCGGCCCCGGCGCGGGAGCCGGGCCGCAAGCCGTCCTCCTCGGCCCAGGGGACCGACCGGGTCTATGCCTTCGTCGACCGCCTCGAGCGCCACGCCGCGCGCGAGGCCGACGAGGCCCGCGAGGACCCCGAGACCTGGGTGACGTTCGACCTCTCCGGCGAGGTCTACGGCCTGCCGGTGGCGCGCATCGAGGAGGTGCTGCGGGTGACCGCCATCACCCGCGTGCCGCACGCGCCGACGCCGGTGCGCGGCATCACCAACATGCGCGGCCGGGTGCTGGCGGTGGTCGACCTGCGGGTGCGGCTCGGCCTGCCGCCGGCTCCGATCGACGCGCAGAGCCGGATCCTCGTCGTCTCGTCGCGGGAGCGCTCGATCGGCCTGCTGGCCGACGCCGCCCGGCAGGTGATCAAGATCCTGCCCAGCAGCGTCCAGCCGCCGCCGACGGACGTGGTGACCTCACGCTCTGATTTCATCGTCGGCGTCGTCCGCGCCGGCGAGACCCTGGTCATCCTGCTGGATATCGACCGGGTGCTGCTCATCCAGGAGGGGACCGAGATGCCCGAGCCCGAGCACGAGGAGGCGGCGCTGTGAGCCGTCTGGCAAAGAAGGTGGCACGGCGGATGGCCGGGGCGCTCCTCGCCTTGGCCGCCGTCGCCGCCGTCCTCGTCCCGGTGGCCGCGCGGCGCGCCGCCGCGTCCGAGTTCTACGTCGTGATCGTCAACCAGGAGAACCCCCTGTCGGTCCTGCCGGCGTCGGAGGTCTCCCGGATCTTCCTCAAGCGGTCGGAGCGCTGGCCCAACGGCGAGCTGATCCTGCCCATCGACCTGCCGGAGGGCTCGCCGGTGCGGGAGAGCTTCTCGAAAGAGGTCCACGACCGGAGCACGGCGGCGATCCGCGCCTACTGGCAGCAACTGATCTTCTCCGGCCGCGGTCTGCCGCCGCCGGAGAAGGCCTCGGGAGCCGACATCGTGGAGTACGTGCGCTCCCATCGGGGGGGCATCGGCTATGTCTCGGTCCGCACCTCGCTGGGCGCCGGGGTCAAGGTCCTCAAGGTGACGGATTGATGGGGTTTCGAGGGGAGAGTCCATGTTCGATCGATTGAAGTTCGCGCACAAAGTTGCCCTGATGCCGGGCCTCGCGGCCATCGGCTTCCTGATCATCCTGGCGGTCTCGCTGATCGTCGGAGCGGGCAACGGGCGGCGTCTCGAGGATATCCAGCTGCGCTATTTCCCCGCTCTGGAGGCCAGCCAGCAACTGGGCGACAAGCTGACGGAGCTCCAGCGCACGCTGCAGGACGCCGTCGCCGCCCAGGATACGGTCAAGGTCACGGAAGAGGCCGAGACCCTCAAGAACGAGTTCAACGCGCTCAAGGCCAAGGCGAGCAGCAACACCGCCATCCGCAGCGAGCTGATCAACAAGATCGGGCGCGACTTCGACCAGTACTACGCCCTCGCCCGCAAGACCACCCTCGACATGATCTCGGGCCAGGCCGGCGGCCAGACCGCCGCCGCCCTGCCGCGGATGACCAGCCAGTACAACCAGCTCCTCACCGACCTGGGGGAGCTGACCGAGAGCGCCAAGACCGCCATGAACGAGGCCTTCATTCAGGCCGAGAACCGGCAGCAGTGGTCGCTCTGGACCATCGTCCTCGTCACCGTGGTGAGCGTCCTCGGCCTCGCCCTGCTGTCCTACTTCGTCATCCGCTCGCTGACCGCGCCGCTGTCCGCCTCGGTCGAGGTGGCGCGGCGCCTGGCCCGCGGCGACATGTCGGGCCGGGTGGCGGCGCGCTCCAATGACGAGGTGGGCGAGCTCGCCAGCGCCATGGAGCAGATGATCGCCTACCTGCGCGACATGGCGCGGGTGGCCGACTCCATCGCCGAGGGGGACCTGCGTGTCGATGTCGAGCCGCGCTCCGAGGCGGACATCTTCGGCAGCGCCTTCCGCCGCATGACGGCCAACCTCCGGCAGATGATCGGCGACGTCAAGCAGTCGGCGTCGCAGGTCGCCTCCACCGCCGACGAGATCTCCGCCTCGTCATTGCAGATCAAGCGCGGCGCCGAGAGCCAGTCCTCGTCCACCGAGGAGACGTCGGCGACCATGGTCGAGATGGCGGCGCAGATCGACAGCATCAACCGCTCGACCCAGATGCTCGCCTCGCACGTGCAGGAGACCTCCAGCTCCATCGAGGAGATGGCCGCCTCCATCGAGGAGGTGGCGCACAGCTCGGAGGACCTCCTGTCGTCGGTGGGCGAGACCTCCTCGACGATCGAGGAGATGACCGCCTCGACCCGCTCGGTGGCGACCCGCGTCCAAGTGGTGGACGAGGTGTCGAAGAGCGCCGCCGACGCCGCGGGCGAGGGGGGCGACCGGCTCTCCCGTGTCATCATGGGCATCGGCAACTCGACCAAGGACATCGGCAAGATCGTCAAGACCATCGGCGAGTTCGCCGACCAGACCAACCTGCTGGCCCTGAACGCCGCCATCGAGGCGGCGCGGGCGGGCGACGCGGGGCGCGGCTTCGCCGTCGTCGCCGAGGAGGTCAAGCGGCTGGCCGAGCGCTCCATGCACTCCACCCGCGAGATCACCAACTTCGTCGACGCGGTCCAGCGCGACACCGAGGAGGCCGTCTCCCTGTCGCAGCAGGTGCTGCAGCAGATCGTCGGCGCGGTCAACCGCACCACCGACCTGGTGCGCGACGTCCACTCGGCCACCCAGGAGCAGAGCGCCGGCGCGGCGCAGATCCTCCGCACCTCGAGCGGCATGCAGGAGGTCACGCAGCAGCTCGCGGCGGCCGCCCGCGAGCAGGCCAACGGCGCGCGCCAGATCATGGGCTCCGTCGAGGCGATGAACCGCATGACCCAGCAGGTGGCCGACGCCACCAACGAGCAGAAGCGTGGCGGCGACCAGGTGGTCAAGGCCGTCGATCAGATCGCCCAGGTCGCGCAGCAGTACCTGTCCGCGACCGAGCAGCTCTCCAACGCCACCCACAGCCTCGCCGTCGAGGCCGAGCGGCTGAAGAAGCTCGCCGGCGTCTTCCAGGTTTGAGAGGGACCGCGGACGCACCGGTTATCACCTAGGAGTTTCAACCATGGCCAGCATCGAACCGATCAAGTCGCCGCCCACCTGGGAAGAGTGCATGGAGCTCCTCGACCGGCTCCCGTCGCTGCCGCTCGATGAGCGCATGGAAGCCATCGAGCGGCTGGTGCGCAACTCCAGCCCCGGCATCCGCGAGCGGGCGCTGCGCGTCGGCGCCGCCGTCCTCTCCGACGACAAGCTGACGGAGTACCTGCGGAACGACGAGGACGCCGTGCTGCGCAACGCCGGCCTCGAGATCTTCAAGATGCGCGGCGGCCGCAGCTTCCCCCTCGCCCTGCGCCTGCTCAAGGACCCGGACGACGACGTGGCGCTCCAGGCGGTCCTGATCCTCGACCACCTGCGCGACCCGCGGGCGCTGGAGCCGCTGCGCACCGTGCTGGACCACAACGACACCAACGTCACCCAGGCGGCGCTGCTGGCCATGGGCAAGCTCGGCGACGCGCGCTGCATCCCCGACCTGCTGCCGTTCCTCGAAGGGGACCCGTGGCTGCAGATGGCCTCGGTGCAGGCGCTGGGCGACCTGCGCTCGCCGCTGGCGGTCAAGCCGCTGTCCGGCCTGCTGACCGACCTGCTGGTGGGATCGCTCGCCGCCGAGGCGATGGCGCGCGTCGGCGGCCCCGCCGCCTTCCGGGCGCTCGCGGCGCACTGGCTCGCCTACCGCGAGCAGCTCGAGACCGAGAGCATGCTGGGCCTTCTGGCGCACGTGCTGGAGGGGCTCTCCCAGGCTCCCTCGGCGGAGGAGGGGCTGGTCGAATCGCTCGCCGCCCACCTCGGCGACCCGTCTCCCGACGCGCGCTCGGCCGCCGCCCGCTGCCTCCTCTCGCTCGGCCCGACGGCCTGGGACGAGCGGGCCCTCGACGCCCTGACCGCGGCGCAGCCGCCGGGCGGCGGCAGCCTGCCGGCCTGCCTCACCCGGCGCCCGGACCTGATCGCGGCCCTGCTCGCGCGCACCGGTGAGCTGCGGGCCTGGGGCTTCGAGCTGGCGGCGCGCCATCCGCGGGCGATCCCGGCCGAGGCCTTCTTCGCCACCCTGCCGGAGGCGGCCGAGGCGCCGGACCTGCTGGACCCCATCGTCCAGGCGCTCGCCCGCTTCCGCCATCCGGAGCTGGGCGGGGCGCTGCTCTCCCTCTATCTCCGTCTACCGGCGGAGGCCCGGGGGGCGCTGGCGCCGGTGATCAAGAGCCATGCGCGGGAGCTGCGCCAGGCCCTCGACGAGCGCCGCGACGTCGACGCCGCCGACCGGCTGGTGCTCGCGGCGCGCCTCGGCAAGCCGGCGCGGGAGGTGGCGCGGGAGCTCCAGGAGCTGCCGCCGGCGGGCCGTCCCGCCGCCGTCGCCCAGCTCGAGGAGCTCAAGCCGGTGCTGCGCCTGCTCCCCTGGGAGCAGTGGATCGAAGAGGCGCCGGACGTCTACACCGACCTCGCCGCCGAGGCCGCCAGCCGCGCCGAGCTGCGCGAGCTGCTGCCCGCCCTGCGGGCGCGGGCCGGGACCACCTCGACGCCGGCGCTGATCCGCGCCTTCGGCTCGCTGC
>DASPJI010000295.1:0-22246 GCA_035628695.1 Thermoanaerobaculia bacterium
GACAGCCTGGCGACCGGCACGGCGGCGGTGAACGGGTCGGTCGAGGCGGGCCGGGAGGGGCCGGACGGGCGGCTCCAGGTGCGCTTCGACCGCTTCAACCTCCAGTCTTTGCGGCTGCGCGGCCGGCCGGCCTACGTCCGCGGCCGCGGCCTCCGTCTCGATGTGACCTCCCGGTCGTCCGTGGACCTGACCGCGCCGGTGGCGGACATCCGGGCCTCCATCGACCTCCCCTCCGGCGAGGTGCCGGACCTGCGGGTGTTCAACCCCTACCTGCCGGCGGACGCGGGGATCGCGGTCCTCGGCGGCCGGGGCCGGGTGAAGCTCCACTGGGATCTCGACGGCGCCACCAAGGCGGGGCAGGGGAGGGCCGAGCTGTCCTCCCAGGCGGCGCGGCTCCGCTTCCAGGGGCTGGACATCGACGGCAGCTTCGCCCTGCGCATGCCGATGACCACGAAGGACCTCGAGAGCCGCCGGTTCGAGCTGGGCGGCACCGAGCTCTCCCTGGCGCGGATCTCCTACTACAACACGGCGAACGGCAACGGCAATGGCAATGGGGAAGGGAAGGACTGGTGGGCGCGGCTGGACCTCCCCCAGGCGTCGGCGACCTGGGAGGAGCCGCTGCGACTGCGCGGCACCGGCACCATCGCGATGAAGAACGCCGACCCCCTGCTGCTGCTCTTCGCGCCGCGCCGGCAGTTCCTGCGCTGGTTCCAGGGGGCGCTCGGGGTCGAGAACGTGGTGGCGAAGGGGAGCTTCAGGCTGGAGGGGGACGCCCTGGAGATCCCGGCGCTCCAGGCCAGCGGCGGCGCGCTGGATCTGCAGACGCGGATGCTGTTCTCGAAGAGCCGGCGGGTGGGCGACCTGCTGATCGAGTACGGCCGCCTGGCGACCGGCATCGAGCTGCGCGACGGCCAGAGGACGTTCAAGCTGCGTAAGCCGCGGGAGTGGTACGAGGAGAGCGGGAAGGGATTCCGGTGAGGGGAGGGAAGGGAAGGGAGGGCCGGCGAAGCCGCCGGCCCCCGGGGTCGTGCTACTCGCCCGTACCCTGCTGGGAGGCGCCGACGGACGACGCGATGCTCTGGGCCAGCTCACGGTGCTGGCGCAGCGTCGGCAGCGTCTGCTGGGCGAAGGAACGGAGGTCCGGATCCTGGCCGCTCCGGGTCTGCTGCTCGAAGCTGCTGATGTCCTTGTTGTGCTCCTGGATCATGTGGCTCATATACATCCGGTCGAACTCGGCGCCCGAGAGCGGGGCCATCATGTCGAGGTGAGCCCGATGCTCGGGCATCATCTGCGTGGGCAGGTCGAGCCCTTTGTTCTGGGCCACCTGCATCAGCCGCTGGTTGGCCTGGGAGTGGTCGGTCACCATGCGCTGGCCGAACGAGCGGACCTGGGCGTTGGCCGCCTTCTGGGACGCGAGCTGGCCGAGCTGGACCTCCAGCATGCCGCCGCTGGCGGCCTGCATGGCGAAGGTGCGGTCCTGGGCGGCGAGGGCGGCACCCTGGTCGCCCGTGGTCTGCTGGCCCGCCGCCATGCCGGCATCGGTCCCGGCGGCGGTCCCGGTCTGGGTATCCGACTGCGTGGCACAAGCGGAGGTGACGAGGGCTCCGGCGAGGAGCAATGCACTGGCTGTGTTCGTGATCTTCATGGCGTCTCCTTTTACAATGATGAAATTCCTGGAAGTCAGGAGAGAAGGAAAGGCGGCCCCCCAAGGCCGCCATCACTTCAAGAAGTTTTCAACTGCAAAGGGAGTGCCAGGAGGGCTGACGGAGCGTCAGCGGCCAGAGCGGCCTTCTTCTGGGAAGGGGCGTTGGCGTGAGTGCCGAGCTGCCAAGATCCAGATCGTCTGTGCCGGCTCATCGACCTGGTAGACGAGAACGTACGCTCCGACCACAAGGCGCCGCATGCTGGTGTGGGCTGCATCGGAAAGACGGTGCCCCAGCCAGGGTTGATCTGCCAGAGCTTGGACCCGGTCGAAGAGATCCTGGACGACCCGTCTCGCCGCCGAGGGATTGTCCTGAGCGATGAAGTCGAGGAATTCGGTCAGCCGGTCCAGAGCGAAATCGGACCACAGGACAAGATAGGACACTATGCGTATCGGGCCATCAACCGTGCCCTGGCCTCATCATGAGGTACGACACGTCCGGCTTGGACGTCTGCCAACCCGCGGTGCACGTCCCGAAGCAGCTCGAGCTCTTCGAGCAGGCTTTGATAGCTCTCCAGATCTACGAGGACGGCGGCACCCTTGCCATGTTCCGTCAGCACGACCGGGCGCCTGGTGTCTTGGACTTTGCGGAGGAGAGCCTCGCCATGGGCCCCGAGGTCGGAAGAGGGTTGGATGTCTTCTGTCAGATTGAGCTGGATACGGGCCATGGTAAACCTTTCCAAGTTTCCCTAGCTTACTACAGACCCTTCAGCCGCTGCTGCAGCCCCGTGAAGTCGACGTCCAGCTCCTTCCAGCGGCGTTCGGAGCCGGATTCAAGCTGGCGCAGCTTGGCGGTGAGCCGCTCGATGCGTTCGTCGGAGGCGGGGTGGGTGCTGAGGAAGTCCATCGCTCCCATGGCATTGGCCGCCTCGCCGAGTTGCTCCTGCTCGTCGGCCCGCATCTTCTCGAAGAAGGTGATGAGCCCGCGCGGGTCGATCCCCCCGTCGATCAGGTACTGCCAGCCGGTGTCGTCCGCCTCGCGCTCGAAGTCGCGGGAGAAGCGGAGCTGGAGGAGCCGCGTGCCGCTGTCGGTGAGGACGGCCATCAGCCCCTCGACGTCGCCGATCACGGCCTGGACGATCACGAACGTGCCCGCCGTCTGGACCATCTGCCGCAGCGTGTGGCGGCGCGTCACGTGGGCGATCTCGTGGCCGAGCACGCCCAGCACCTCCTCCGGCCGCTCGGCGCGCAGCACGAGGCCGGTGTGCAGGACCATGTTCCCTCCCGGCAGGGCGAAGGCGTTGACCGTGGGGTCTTTCAGGACATGGAAGCGGAGGGGGTACTGCTTCTCGGGCACCGCGGCCACCAGGGGGGCCACCAGCCGCTCGACGCGCGCCTGGACCTCCGGATCCTCCACGAGGTTGCCGCTCGCCCGGATCTGCGAGAAGACCGCGTCGCCCAGCCGGGTCTCGAGCGACGGCGGCACCCGCTTCGCCACCGCGTCCACCAGCCGGTCCTTGAGCAGGACGACGCCGGCGATCAGGCCGACGACGACCGCCAGGGTCACCAGGAGCGCGGCGCCGCAGGAGACGCGGGTCCGCCGGCTCTTCGAGCGCATGCGCGCCACCTGCCGCGCCAGCTCCGGGTCGCCGGTGATCTGCGGGTGATCGAGGATCGCCAGCTCCTTCGTGGAGAGGGTGGTCCCCGGCCGCGACGGATGGGAGGCGAAGAGGTAGGCGTCGTTCTCTCCCCCCAGGCGCAGCTCGAGGCCGGCCAGGGGCAGCTCCAGGTGGTGCTGGCCCGACTCGAAGCGCAGGGCGCCGCCCGCGATCGAGATCCGTCCGGCGCCGCGGCCGTCGGGGAGAGATGGATCGAAGGCGGAGCCGGCGAAGGTTCCGGGGATCGTAAGCGGGGGAGCGGTGGCCATATCCACTAAGATATCCCCAACCGATATGCGCGACGAGATCCCCGGCGGCGCGGAGGGCGTGCTCCAGGCCCTCCCCCTGGGCGTGCTGGTGGTGGGGCCCGACCTTGCCATCCGGCAGGCCAACCGGGCGGCGTGTGCCCTGGTGGGCCTCGCGGAATCCGCGCTGCTGGGCTTGGGCTGGCGCGATGTCTTCCCCGACGCCTCCCACGGCGACGGCTTCCCGCTGCCGCCCCGCGGCCTGCCGCTGCCGGCCTCGCCGATCCGCGGGCTCGTGGGACACCGCGCGGCCGGCGGCGGCGAGCTGACCTGGCTGGAGGTCGAGGCCATGCCGGTGGCCGGCGCCGCCGGAGCCCCTGGGGTGGATCACGTGGTCTGCACCCTCCGCGACGTCACCCGCAACGCCGGTGGCGCCGAAGGCTGGGAGGAGCGGCTGCGGGTCGAGGAGCAGCTCCTCCAGGCGCGCAGCGAATGGACCGCCACGGTGGACACGGTGGCGGACATGATCCTGCTCGAGGACTCGCGCGGCCGGGTACTGCGCTGCAACCAGGCAGCGGCCCGGTTCTTCGGCGCCACCTACACCGGCATCGTCGGCCGGCACCTGAACGAGCTGTTCTTCCCCGGCGAGATCGGGGAGGACACCATGGCCGAGGTCCACCCCTTGTTCCGCACCGCCTCGGCGGTGGTCCAGTTCCCCGGCCCCGGCCACCAGGACCAGTGGTACGAGATCACCAACTATCCGCTGGCGGTGCGCATCGCCCGCGGCGGCGCCGGCTGGGTGCACGTGCTGGAGAACGTCACCGCCCGGCGAGAGGCCGAGATCCTGGCCCAGCGCCTCGCCGCCGCCATCGACCAGGCGGTGGAGTCGATCGTCATCCTCGACACCGAGGGGCGGGTGGAGTACATCAACCCCGCCTTCTCCGTCCAGACGGGGATCGGCGCCGAGATCCTGGGGCGCCGCCTGCGCTCCTTCCCCGTCGGGCCGGTCGACCGCCAGGTCTACCGGGAGATCGCCCGGACGCTCCTGCGCGGCCAGGTCTGGCAGGGGACCTATGCTGCCCGCGGGGGGGATGGCGCCGTCTATCAGGAAGAGGCGACCATCTCGCCGGTGCGCGACGCCGCCGGCACCGTCCTCGACTACGTGGCCGTCTGCCGCGACATCACCGAGCGCCGGCGCCTGGAGTCGATCGCCGAGGCGGTCAACATGATGGACAGCGTCGGCTACATCTTCTCTAACCTGCGCCACGAGCTGGGCAATCCGGTCAACTCCATCAAGACCGCCCTCTCGGTTCTGCGCAAGAACCTGGACCAGTACCCGCGGGAGACGGTGGAGAGCTACCTGGACCGCACCCTCGCCGAGGTGGGCCGGGTCGAGTACCTCCTCAAGGCGCTGCGCAGCTTCAACATGCACGAGAAGCCGCGGGTGGAGCGGCTGGACATGGGGACCTTCCTGGCCGACTTCCACGCTCTGGTGCGGGAGGACTTCGCCGGCAAGGGGATCGCGGTCGAGGCCGACGTCCCGGCCGAGTCCTGGGAGGCGCTGGCCGATCCCCGCGCCCTCCACCAGGTGCTGCTCAATCTCCTGACCAACGCCGCCGACGCGGTGGTAGGGCGAGAGACGCCGCGCATCGTCCTGCGGCTGGAGCGCCGGCCGCGCAGCGTCGACCTGGCGGTGGTGGACAACGGCGCCGGCATCCCGGATTCACAGAGGGCGGAGCTGTTCCGTCCGTTCCACACCGGCAAGCCCCACGGCACCGGCCTGGGATTGGTCATCGTCAAGAAGCTGGTGACCCAGATGGGGGGGACGGTGGAGGTCACGAGCGAGGTGGGGGTCGGGACCGAGGTGCGCGTCTCCTTGAGAGCGGCCCTGGAGGCGGTGGAGGGATGAGCCTGCTTGCCACCGCCCCGTTCCGGCTGGCAGACTGCACTCTTCTCTGAGACGCCCATGCCGACCTCCAAGCCCCCCCACCGCCACACCGTGCTCATCGCCGACGACGAGCCGCTCTTCCTGTCGAGCGTGGCCGAGGGCCTGCGCACGCTCGACGCCGACTACGAGGTGCTGGTCGCGTCGAACGGCCGTGAGGCGGTGGCGCTGGTGAACGCCCATCCGATCGACCTGGTGGTCACCGACATCAAGATGCCGGAGCTGGACGGCTTCGGGCTCATCGGCTGGCTGCTGGAGAACCATCCGGGGACGCCGGTCATCGTGATGACCGCCTTCGGCACGCCGGACATCGAGGAGAAGGTCCGCTCCCTGGGCGCCATCGGCTACCTCGAGAAGCCGATCGACTTCCAGACCCTGACCGAGCGCATCGAGCAGGCGCTGCAGCGCTCCGCCCGCGGACACATCCAGGGGATCACCCTCTTCAGCTTCCTGCAGCTCCTCCAGATGGAGCGCAAGACCTGCACCTTGGAGGTCGCCTCCAAGGGGAGGAAGGCGCGGCTCCACTTCCAGGAGGGGGAGCTGATCGACGCCGAGGCGGGCGACCTGCGGGGGGAGGAGGCGGTGCAGGCCCTGGCCGGCTGGGAGGCGCCGAAGATCGAGATCGACAACGTCTGCCGCGCCAAGAAGAAGACGATCACCGCCTCGCTGACCAACCTCCTCCTGGAGGCGGCCCGGCTGGAGGACGAGAAGGCGAAGGGTATCCGCTCCCGTCCCGCCGCGGCCGCCAAGGCGCCGGCGGGAGCGAAGGGCAAGGAGCCCGCCGGCCGCCGGACCTCGCTGGACCACTTCCTCAAGCTGGACGGCGTGCTGGCCGCGGTGCTGGTGGACCTCGAATCCGCCACCAGCCAGGCCTCGGCGTCGCGGGACCTCGGCTTCGACGCGGCGGCGGTGGCCTCGGGAGTCGCCGGCCTGGTGCGGGCGGACCGCGCCATGGCGCAGGACCTGGACCTCGGCCGCGGCGCCCGCGAGCTGCTCCTCACCCTGGAGGACCGCCTCCACCTCATCCGCCTCTCCGGTCGCGCCCCTCGCCTCGCCCTCTTCCTCGCCCTCGACCGCGACGAGGCCAGCCTCGGCATGCTGCGGCTGGACCTGGAAGACCTGGAAGAGTCGCTGGGGCTGTAGGGGAGGACTAGTCGGACTCGAGGAGGTCCGAGACCCGCCCCACGAGGATGGGCAGCTTGGCCTGAACGACATCCCAAATCAATTCGAGGTCGATCCCAAAGTACTCATGGATAAGGATGTCCCGGAGGCCTGAAATCTTCTTCCAAGGGACATCGGGATGTCGAGCCCTAAGACCGTCCGGAATGCTCTTGACCGCTTCTCCGATCACTTCGAGATTCCGGACCACGGCGTCGATGGTCTTCTCGTCCTGCTGGAAGGCCTCGAAAGAAAGGCCAGCCGTGTAGTCCCGGATCTTGCGAGCCGCTTCGAGGATGTCGTCCAGGTAGACTCTAAGGTCCCGGGGCATAAACCGTCTCGCGGAGGATGCCGTCCCGGAGGCGTGCCTTCAGTGTCTCGGGGATGACCAAGTCCACCCGGGCGCCGAAGAGATCTTCGAGGAAGGCCTTCAGGTCCATGTAGTTGTCGAAGCTCTTCGCTCCAGGCCTGAAGTCGACCAGGAAGTCGAGATCGCTGTTTTCCCGAGCATCACCGCGAGCGTGCGAACCGAAGAGGCCGATCCGCTGGACGCCCAGCGACCGGAGCGATTCCCCGTGCCTCTCCAGGGTGTCGAGGATCTGATTGCGCTTCTCCATCTACCCGATTGTACCCCTGGCACCCATCTGGCAGCACCCACGGTGCCGCCCGCCGGTCCGGGCGTCGACCCAGGGGAGGGATGTATGCCGGTCAAGGTCCGCATGGTAGGCTGCTGGACGAGTATCATCCTGTCGATCGTCCTCACCGTGCTGCTCAACCTGATGCTCCGCGGCTGCTCCGGCGGCGGCTGGTGACGGACGCCTTCTCTCGGAGGTGAGCGATGGACCCGTTCATGCGCGCCGCCATCGACGAGGCCCGCCAGGGTCTGCGCGAAGGTGGCATCCCCATCGGCTCGGTCCTGGTGCATGAAGGCAGGGTGCTCGGCGGCGGCCACAACCGGCGGGTGCAGCAGGGGAGCACCGTCCTGCACGGCGAGATGGACGCGCTCGAGCGGGCCGGCCGCCAGCCCGCCTCGGTCTACCGCGAGTGCACCCTCTACACCACCCTCTCCCCCTGCGCCATGTGCACCGGCGCCATCCTCCTCTATGGCATCCCGCACGTGGTCATCGGCGAGAACCGGACCTTCCTCGGCGAGGAGGAGCTCCTGCGCAGCCGCGGCGTCGAGGTGCAGGTGCTCCAGGACGCCGAGTGCATCCAGATGATGACGGACTTCATCCGCGACAACCCGACCCTCTGGAACGAGGACATCGGGCGCTGACGCCTGGAGGGGGCGGGCCGTCCTCCTCAGCGGACGTTCCAGAGCCGCGGAGCAGGCTCCCGAAGACGTCTCGAGACCCTCAACTTCTTCTGCCAGAAGAGCTTGCAGGTGTTCAGCCTCACATGGCATAGCTCTTGATCTATATGGCTGGTGACGGCGCCGGAGTTGTCCCGGCAACGTCAGCTCCACTGGTAAGGAGAAGGAGAACGAGATGTTCAACAACGCGAAACGCCATATCTTCATTGCACTGCTCCTGATCGGGCTCATGTCCTTCGGCGCGGTGGCGGCCGAAGCCCGAGACCGCGACACGAACGGCTCGGACCGGCTCCTGAAGGGCGCCGCCGTCGGCGCTGCCGTGGGCGCCGTCACCCAGGCCGTCCGCGGACGGACCGAAGGCCGTGAGCTCCTGAAGGGGGCGGCGGTCGGTGGCGCGGTGGGTGCCGCCGTCGGCGCCTACAGCGACTACAAGCAGGAGAAGAACGCCCGCGAGGACGAGCGCCATGACCGCCGGGGTCGCTATTACGAGGGCCGCTCCTACCGCGGCTCCCGCCGGGGCGACTACTACCCGCGCGACAACCGCGCCCGCCGGGGCCACCGTCACACGGCCCACTGCTCGCACCGCCGCTAAGCGCGAGTAGAAGCCGGGCAAGGCTGGGCGCCTGATGCCGCAAGGCCCACCGGAGCGTCGCCTCCGGTGGGCCTTTCCGTTCCTGCTGTATGCTTCTCCGAGCCCTGCAGCAGGCCCGGATGCTCAAGTTTCTCCACGCCGCGGACGTCCATCTCGACAGCCCCCTGAAGGGCCTGGAGCGCTATGAAGGCGCGCCGGTGGAGGAGATCCGCGGCGCCACCCGCCGGGCGTTCGAGAACCTGGTGGAGCTCGCCCTCGCCGAGGAGGTGGCCTTCCTCCTGCTCGCCGGCGACCTCTACGACGGCGACTGGAAGGACTACAACACCGGCCTCTTCTTCGCTTCCCAGATGCGCCGGCTGGAGGAGGCGGGCATCCCCGTCTTCGTCATCGCCGGCAACCACGACGCGGCGAGCCAGATCACCCGCGTGCTCCGGCCGCCGGCCAACGTCCGGGTGCTCTCCACGAAGCGGCCGGAGACGGTGGTGCTGGCGGAGCTGGAGGTGGCGCTTCATGGCCAGGGGTTCGTCTCGGCGGCGGTCTCCGACGACCTCTCGGCCGTCTACCCGGCGGCTGAGCCGCACCTGTTCAACGTCGGCCTGCTCCACACCAGCCTCGACGGCCGGCCCGGCCACGCCGCCTATGCCCCCTGCACCGTCGACGGCCTCCGGTCCCGCGGTTATCAATACTGGGCCCTGGGACACGTCCACGAGCGCGAGGTGGTCTGCCGCGATCCCTGGATCGTCTTCCCCGGCGTCCTCCAGGGGCGTCACGCCCGCGAGACCGGCGCCAAGGGGGCGACCCTGGTCACCGTCCAGGACCGGGAGGTGACCGCGGTGGAGGCGCACGACCTCGACGTGGTCCGCTGGGCGGTCTGCCCGGTGGACGCGGCGGGCGCCGGCAGCGCCGGCGAGGTTCTCGACCGGGTGCAGCGGGCGCTGGAGAGGGAGGTGGCGGCGGCCGAGGGGCGGACGCTCGCGGCGCGGCTGGTGATCGAGGGTGCCTGTCCGGCCCACGGCGAGCTGGTGTCGGCGCCCGAGCGCTGGGTCCAGGAGTGCCGGTCGCTGGCCTTCGCCTTCGGCGAGGAGGCGGTGTGGATCGAGAAGGTCCGGATCCGCACCCGCCAGCCTGCCGCGGCGCTGGACCCCTTCGCCGCGGACGATGCCCTCGGCGGCCTCCTGCGGTCGATCCGCGACCTCGAGGCCGACGACGCCGAGCTGGCAGAGCTGGCCGGCGAGCTCGCGGAGCTGCGCCGGAAGCTCCCCGCCGAGCTGTTCGAGCCGGCGGACACCGGCGAGGCGCTCGATCCCGCCGATCCCGCGCAGTTGCGGGGGGTGCTCGCCGACGTCCGGGACCTCCTGCTCGCCCGTCTCCTCGCCACGCCGGAGGGCGCGTGAGGCTGCTGGAGCTCCACCTCAAGGCCTTCGGGCCATTCACCGGCCGGCGGCTCGACCTGTCGGGCGGCGAGCACGGCCTGCACCTGGTCTTCGGCCCCAACGAGGCAGGCAAGAGCTCCGCCCTGCGCGCCCTCAAGGCCCTCCTCTTCGGTTTCCCGGCGCGCAGCCCGGACGATTTCCTTCACTCCTACGACCAGCTCCGGGTCGGGGGGCGGCTCCTCCTGGCGGACGGCTCCGAGGTCTCCTTCCTGCGCCGCAAGGGGAGCAAGAACACGCTCCTCTCGGACGCGGAGGAGTCCCCCCTGGACGGCGCCTTCCTCGACCGCTGCCTCCAGGGCATGGAGGAGGCGCACTTCTCGAACCTGTTCGGCATCGACCACGGCGCCCTCGTCGGCGGCGGGCGCGAGCTGCTAGCGCAGCACGGCGAGGTGGGGCAGGCTCTCTTCGCCGCCGGCCTCGGCTCCCGTAGCCTGCGCCGGGTCCTCCAGTCGCTGGACGAGGAGTCCGAGGGGCTCTTCCTGCCTCGTGGCACCAAGCCGCTGATCAACCAAGCCTTGGCCGAGTACAAGGAGACGAAGCGGGAGCTGTCCGACGCCTCCCTCTCCGGCCGCAAGTTCGAGGATCTGCGCAAGGAGCGGGAGCGGCTGCGCGGCGAGGCCGAGGCGCTGGCCGCCGAGATCGCCGCGCGCGGGAGGGAAAAGAACCGCCTGGAGCGCCTGCGTCGAGCCCTGCCGCTCCTCGCCGAGCGGCGGCGCCTCCTGGCGCGGCTGGGGGAGCTGGAGGGGGCGGCCGTGCTGCCGCCGGAATTCCCAGAGCGCCGGCAGCGGGTGCAGGAGGCGCTCCGCAAGGCGCGGGAGGACGGCCGGCGCGCCGCCGCCGAGCGGGAGGGTCTCGCCGAGGAGGCCGCGGGCCTCACCGTGGCGGCGCCGGTCCTCGCCCAGGCCGAGACCATCGAGCGGCTCCACCGGGACGTCGGGCGGTTCGGCAAGGACTCCACGGACCGCGTCCGCCTCCAGGGGGAGGTCGCCGAGCTGCGGGCCCAGGCCGCGGAGCTGCTGGACGAGGTCCGCCCCGGCCTGAGCCTGGAGGAGGCGGAGTCCCTGCTCCCCGCCTCGTACCGCTGGATGCGCATCCAGGAGCTGAGCAACCAGCGGCAGGCGCTGGTCAACGGCCTGGACCAGGCGCGCCGGGCGGCGGCCGAAGCCGCGAGCGCCCTGGAAGCGGCTCGGGACGCGCTCGCTCGCCTGCCGGATCGGCGGGACCCCGGCCTGCTGCGCCGCCGCGCCGAAGCGGCCCGCCGCGCCGGTAGCCTGGACGACCAGCGGGCCGAGGCCGCCGCGGCGCTGCGGTCCGAAGGCGAGCAACTCGCGCTGGGTCTCGGCCGTCTCGGGTTGTGGAGCGGCACCGCCGAGGAGCTGGAGTCCCTCCCCGTGCCGCCGGCCGAGACGCTCGAACGCTTCGGCCGCGATCTCGACGTTCTCGCCGAGCGCCGGAGGACGCTAGAGGAGAGGCGCCGGGCGGCGCGGGAGGCGCTGGGCGAGGCGATCCGCCAACTGGAGATGCTGCACCGGTCCGGCAGCGTGCCCGCCGAGGACGACCTGGCGCGGGCGCGGCAGCGGCGTGATCAGGGCTGGGACCTCCTGCGCCGGCAGTGGCTGGAGGGGGAGGACGTGGCCGCCGAAGCCCGGAGATTCGATCCGGCCCGTCCGCTGCCCGACGCCTACGAGCAGACCGTCGAGGCGGCCGACGACCTGGCGGACCGCCTCCGCCGTGAGGCCGACCGCGTCCAGCTCCAGGCCCGGTACACGGCCGAGCGGGACCGGTGGGACTCCGAAGCCGCCAGCCTGGACGCCGAGGTCGCCGCGCTGGCGGAGGAGGCCGGCCGCGCCGAGTCCGCCTGGAAGGAGCTCTGGCGCCCCTGCGGCCTTGATCCGCTCCCCCCGCGCGAGATGCACCCCGCCTGGACCGCGCGCTACGAGAAGCTCCGGGCGCGGGCGGAGGCGATCCGCGCCGGCCGCCGGCGGCTGGAGGGGATCGAGGAGGCGATCGCGCGGCACCGGGAGGCGTTGATGGAGGCGCTGGCGGAGCTGGGGGAGACCGCGCCCGGGTCCGAACGGTTGGAGCCCACCCTCGCCCTCGCCGAGGACATCGTCCGCCGGCTGGAGGGGGAGGAGCGGCAGCGTGTCCGTCAGGAAGAGGCGGTGCGCGAGGCCGAGGGCCGTCTCGCCGGGGCGCGCCGCGACGAGGAGGCCGCTCTCGCCGCCCGGGAGCGCTGGAGCGGGGAGTGGGCGGAGACCATCCGCGACCTCGGGCTCGGCGGCGACGCCCTGCCGTCCGAGGTCAGCCAACTCGTCGCCAGTCTTCAGAAGATCTCGGAGGCGCGCCGCAACGCGGAAAAGATCGAGCGGCGGATCGGCGGGCTGGCCCGCGACATCGACACCTTCCGTGACGCTGTCCGCGCCCTGGCCGCCGAATTCGCCGCCGAGCGTCTGACCCACCCGCCCGACCAGACCGCCGTCCATCTCCACGCCCTGCTCCAGGACGCCCGCCGCCGGGCCGACCGCCGGGAGGCGCTGGAGCAGCGGATGGAGAAGCTCGGCCGCGAGCTGCTGGAGGCCGAAGCCACCCGCCGCGCCATGGAGGAGCGGCTGGCCGAGCTGCGCCAAGAGGCCGGCTGCGCCGAGGAGGCCGATCTCGCTGATCTCGACGAGGCCGAGCGCCGGTCCGCCGAGGTCCGGGACCTCCGGCGCGACCTCGACCGCAACGAGCGGCAGCTCCTGGAGGCGGGCGAGGGGGTGGCGCTGGACGATCTGGGGCGCGAGGCCGAGGGGGTGGACACCGACGAGCTGCCGGGCCGCATCGAGCAGCTCGAACGGGAGGTGGAGGAGCGCGAGGGCCGGCTGGGCGATTTCCGGGAGGAGCTGGGCCGGCGGGGCCGCGAGCTGGAGGAGCTCAAAGGGGGCGATGCCGCCGCCCAGGCCGCCGAGCGCGCCGAGGAGGTCATGGCCCGGCTGCGCGACGGCGTCGACCGCTACGTCCGGCTGCGGCTCGCCGGCATCCTCCTGCGCCGGCGCATCGAGCGCTACCGGGCGGAGAACCAGGCCCCGCTCCTGCGCCGCGCCGGCGAGCTGTTCGCCACCCTCACCCTCGGGAGCTTCGCCGGTCTCCAGACCGACTACGACGAGAAGGACGATCCGGTGCTGGTCGGCGTCCGTGCCGAGGGCCAGCGGGTGCGGGTGGAGGGGATGAGCGACGGCGCGCGGGATCAGCTCTATCTCGCCCTCCGCCTCGCCACCCTGGAAAAGCACCTCGCCCACGCCGAGCCGCTCCCCTTCGTCGTCGACGACATCCTCATCAACTTCGACGACCGCCGGAGCGAGGCCACCCTGCGGGTCCTGGCCGAGCTGTCGAAGCGGACGCAAGTGATCCTCTTCACCCACCACGAGAGGCTGAAGGAGATGGCGGGCGCCCTGCGGAACGGAGCGGGGGTGTTCGTGCGCGAGCTGTAGGTCGTCATTCCCCGCCTGGCACCCTGGTTGCTTCGATGAACTTTGAGCCCTGGAGATCTCTCTCCGGGCGAAGTCTCACCAGCAGCCAGGAGGTGCATCATGAATAACTTGCAAGGCAAGAAAGTCGCAATCCTTGTCACCGACGGTTTCGAGCAGGTCGAGCTGACCGAGCCGCGGAAGGCGCTCGACGAAGCCGGGGCGCGGACCGAGATCGTCTCCCCCAAGAAGGACAAGGTGAAGGGGTGGAACCATACCGAGTGGGGGCAGGAGCTGCCGGTCGATACGCCGCTCGCCGAAGCGAAGCCCGAGCAGTTCGACGCCCTCCTCCTGCCCGGAGGCGTGATGAATCCCGACCACCTGCGGCGGGATCCCGCGGTGCAACGCTTCGTCAAGTCCTTCTTCGACGAAGGCAAGCCGGTGGCCGCCATCTGCCACGGCCCGTGGACGCTCATCGACGCCGGGGTCGTCCGCGGCCGGAAGATGACCTCCTACGAGACGATCCAGATGGACCTCAAGAACGCCGGCGTCAACTGGGTCGACGAGGAGGTGGTCGTGGACGGCAACCTCGTCACCAGCCGCAAGCCGGACGACATCCCCGCCTTCAACCGCGCCATGGTCGAGCAGTTCGCCGGCCAGGAGGTGGGAGCCGGGCGCTGACGGCCTCGCCGCAGCCGTTGCCCGCGAAAAACGATCGTCATCCCCGGGGAGACGTTCATCATCTCCCCCTGGATGGGACTTCATCCCCGCGGGTAGGGCCTTCCTACCCAGGGTAAGGTCTTCATCCCTCCGGGTACGGGCTCCATACCCGAGGTACGGCCTTCATCTCCCCGGGTACGGCCTTCCTACCCGGGGAGATGACCTTCCTACCCCGGGTAGAACGATCCGCTGCCGGGGTACGGCGATCATCTCCATGGGTACGGCGGCCGGGGCGCCCTCCTTTTCCACGGACGCCCCGGCCCTGCTCTCTGTCTGGATGGGGATGTCCGTTTTTCCTACCCCGCCGCTCCCTCCGCCGCCATCCGTTCCTCGAGAATCGCCCCACACCGCTCCCAAGCGACGCCGCCCGCCGCCTCCAGCAGCCAGGCGAGAGATTCCGACGCCTGGAGAAGGTGGACCCCGCGCTCCTTCCCCCACGTACGTGACACCAAGACCCGCTTCCCCTGTCTCGAAAGATGGCGCGGCTGTCGCGAATCCCTCTTCACTCGCGACGAAACCCTCTGGATTCGCGACGGCGGAGGCTTCATTCGAGACGAGACGAGACAAATTCGAAACGGGACGAGGCGGAGTCGATTCGAATCCAGCGGCATTCGATTCGAATACGTGGTGCGTCGTCGCGATTGCCGCTTCGGTGGAGCCGTCTCTTCGAGACGCCGTCGCGTATGTCGCTCCGTTCGTCGCGAATGCCGCCTGATTCGAGACGGCACCCGGAGGCGCCGTCGCGAGTCGAGGTCGAGTCGCGACGGATCAGGCGGGTTCTGTTTCGTATCTCCAGACGGCGTCTCGAGCTGTCTGGAGCCACGTCGCGTATCTCCCGGGATTCGAGACGGTGCTCGCGGGATTAAGGGCGGGTGAGAAAGGCCGGCCGGTGGCGCTCCAAGGTGGAGAGATCCCCCGTCCCTCCGTTGTAAGCTCCTGTCTTCAGGCCACTTGGCCGGAGAGGATAGGGCCCGATCCATGGACTACCTGTCGTTCCAGCCCGATTTCGAGTCACCCGACGCCGTCGCCGCCTACGACGAGCTGCCGTTGTGGTCGGCGATGTTCGGGCTGCTCCTGCTGCGGCACGTGCCGCTCCGGCGGGGAATCTCCGTGCTGGACGTGGGATGTGGCACCGGTTTCCCGCTGCTGGAGCTGGCGCAGCGCCTGGGGCCGACGTGCAGGGTCCACGGCCTGGACCCCTGGGAGCCCGCTCTGGAGCGGGCGCGCTTCAAGGCCCGGGTCTGGAACGTCCGCAACGTCGAGATCCACCAGGGGACCGCCGAGGCCATGCCGTTCCCCGATGCCACCTTCGAGCTCCTCGTCTCCAACCTGGGCGTCAACAACTTCGACCGGCCCGAAGCTGCCCTCGCCGAGTGCCGGCGCGTCGCCAAGCCCGATGCCCGGCTGGTGCTCACCACCAACCTGCGGGGGCACATGGAGGAGCTGTATCAGGTCTACGCGGAGACCCTGCGCCAGCTCGGACGCGAGGCGGACCTGCCCACCCTGGAGCGGCACGTGGACCACAGGGCCTCCGTGGAGAGCGTCACCACGCTTCTGGAGACCCACGGCTTCCGGGTCGTCCACGTCCACCGCGAGACGGAGACGATGCGGTTCCTCGACGGCAGCGCCCTGCTGCGCCACTACTTCATTCAGCTCGGCTTCCTGGGCGGCTGGAAGGGCGTGGTGGCTCCCAGCGATCAGGCCGAGGTCTTCAAGGCACTGGAGGAGAACCTCAACCGCCGGGCCGAGGCTCGCGGCGGGCTGGGCCTGACGATCCCCATGGTCTGTGTCGAGGCGGAGCGGGGGTGAAGGGCTCTCCTGGAGGGACGGATGCTTGCGGCTACAATGACCAGCAAAGGCCAGATCACGATTCCAAAGGAGATTCGGGTGGCCCTGGGCTTACGGGCAGGATCTCGGCTTTTCCTTAGGATGAGAGAAGACGGAGTTGTAGAGATCTCTTCGGAAACCGTGGACCTCATGTCCCTCTGCGGCATCCTCAAACCGGCGGTCAGGGGTGTCACGCTGGAGAACCTGGAAGCGGCTATCCGGGATGGAGCAGCAGGTGAGGAATCCGAGAGCGGCAACTCAATGAAGCAAGTCTCGAAAGGGGCGCCCCCACCTCGGTCCTCCCCCTGATCCAACCCTCTCCCTCCCATGGGGAGGACGCCCCTCCCTCGGAGTCACGCTGTGGGGAGCAACTCGTCAAAGGTCGTATAAACCGGATGCCCCCCCGCCTCCGTCGGGCGGTTCCCGGGGCGAATGAGGAGCCCCGTCCGCATGCCGGCCTCGGCGGCGGCGTCGAGCTCGTCCACCACGTCGCTCAGGAAGAGGATGTCCGCGGCGGGGAGGCCGTAGGCTTCCGCGATGGCGGTGTAGGCGCGGGCTTCCTTCTTGGGGCCGGTGGTGGTGTCGTGGTAGCCCTCGAAGAGGCGGGTGAGGTCGCCGTAGGCAGTGTGGGCGAAGAGGAGCTTCTGGGCGTGGACGCTCCCCGAGGAGAAGACGCGCAGGCGGAGGCCGGCGTCCTTCCAGGCTTCCAGGGCGACGGGGACGTCGGGGAAGACGACGCTCCGCAGCTCGCCGGTGCGGTAGCCCTCGTCCCAGATGATCCCCTGGAGGAGCTTCAGGCCCGTGGACTTGCGGTCCTGGGCCATGAGGTGGCGGGCGTAGGGGGCGCCGTCGCCAAAGTCTGGCGTCTCCGCGCTCCGCTCGCGGTCCTCCCGGTGCTCCTGCCGCAGCCTCTCCAGCGCTTCGGCGAGCTCCGGAGTCTGGTCCGGACGGCCGCAGTAGGCGTCCAGCCTCGCCTCGGCGTAGGGGAAGAGGACGTCGTAGACGAACGAGATGGGGGTGGTCGTCCCTTCGATGTCCGTCAGGACGGCGCGCACCCCCTCCGGGAGAGCCACGCCTACAGCGTCCGCGCCGGCGGCGGGAAGTAGTTGGGCCCGAAGCAGAGCGGCTGGAAGTTGGTGTCCACGCCGGTCTCGGTGTAGTGCGGCGTCCAGCCCGACGGGTCCTGGAACAGGCGGATGGCCCGGATGGTCTTGTCGGCGCAGAGATCGAACCAGTGGTGCGTCCCGCGCGGCACGCGGATCATGTCGCCCTTGACCACCTCGAGGCCGAACACCTCGCCTTCGGGAGGATGGATGTGGAACACGCCGCGGCCGTGGACGATGAAGCGGACCTCGTCCTCGTCGTGCCAGTGCTCCTTGCTGAACTTGTTGAGCATGGTCTCGAGACCGGGCGTGCTCGGCTTGACGTTGATGACGTCGGCCGTCACGTAGCCGCCCTCGGCCATCAGGCGCTGGATGGGCTCGCGGTAGGCGTCCAGGATCTCCTGGTCCGCCGCGTCCTCCGGGAGCTGGTCCGAGCCCTCGAAGCGCCGGTACCAGATCCCCACCCCGCTCAGGATCCCGGCGATCTCGGCCGGATCCTCCACTACACGCCCGCTCTCGCGGAAGGTCAACGTGGCCATCGGATGCTCCTCCTGGGACCCTCTGCCATGGAGGCGCCGTGCCCCCGCCGGTCCCCGGGACAGTGTCCGCCTAATCTAGCAGAAAGGTGAACCGGCGCCCCAGGAATTCCTCGGGGAAGGCCGTCTATGTAGGCAGCCTTTCCCGAGGTATGGGGCTCGAGGTCCCGACCCGGGTCCGATCAAGGAGGAGATGACCCCATGGAGCACCCGAAGCGACCCGGGCTGTTCTGGCGCCGCGGCGACGGCTTGCACGTCTTGGCACTCGGATCGTTAGTCATGGTAGGGGCGACCTGCTGCCACAGCATGGCCGGCGTGCCAACGCAGCACATCGTCATGTTCGATAGCCATGGCAAGGCCATGGACCCCACGGGGAAGATCGACTGCGAGGAGCCGGTGCCGCCCAAGGTCGAAGCCCGGACGGCCGACCAGCTCATGACTCCGGGCGAGCCCGACTGGAACCGCTGCAACGGCAAGATCAGCCGGCTGTCGTCCTTCAAGCAGTTGGATTCAAGGGAGTTCAGCAAATATCTCGATCAGGTGTTCAGATCCATCCCGGCCACGCCAGGAGCCCCTTCGCCGGTGAGTTCAACGACGGGAGTTACTGGCAGGAGAGCTTCTGACTTCCGGAGAAGGAGGTCAGCGAGAGCGCTCGGCAGCTTTGCCCGGATGATCCGGAAACCAGGTAACAGGCCGGGAGGCGGGGACCGCGCCGCCCTTGCCCGGGTCCCCGCCCCCTGCTAGAGTCGCCGGCTCCATGGCCCCCCCGTCCGCCGGCTCCGATCCTCGTGAGGTGCTCATCGCGGCATCGCGGCTCCTCTATGGACGGGGGTGGATGGCGGGCACGGCGGGGAACCTGTCGGTGCGGGAGGGGGAGGGGCCGTTCTGGATCACCGCCAGCGGCAAGGCCAAGGGGACCCTGGGACGGGCGGACTTCGTGCGGGTCTCGCTCGATGGCGAAGTGGTGGAGCGGGGCGGACCGGACAGCCGGCCTTCGGCGGAGACCAGCATCCATGGCGCGGCCTACCGGCTGTTCCCCGAGGCGCGCGCCTGCTACCACGTGCACACGATCCCCACCAACCTGGTGACCCGTTTCACCGAGGGCGACGAGCTGCCGCTGCCGCCGATCGAGATGATCAAGGGGCTGGGCGTCTGGGAGCAGGAGCCGCGGGTGAGCGTCGCCGTGCTGCCCAACCACCTGGACGTGCCCCGGATCGCGGCGGAGATGGAGGCCCGGTTCCGGGCCGCGGCCCCCAGGCTGCCGGGGTTCCTGATCCGCGATCACGGGCTCACCGTCTGGGCCCAGAGCCCGGAGGCGGCCCTCAACTACCTGGAGCTCTTCGACTACATCTTCGGCTGCATGGTGGCCGCCCGCTCGTCGGACCTACGTTGGTAGCTCATTCTCCGCGACTTCCTGCACTCTTATATAGACGGGTACGGGCGAGGGGGCCTCGATCTCCCTTCCGTGCCACTCCCGAGCCGGATCCGCAACAGGGCGACGAAAACAGATGACGCTGGACCCTTCCCATTCCGCTCGGTGGCCCGAGGAGCTGTAGCCATGGTCGATATGACGTCCCAGGCCGGGGAGCTCTCCCCCAAGCAGCGGCGTCTGCTGGAGCTGATGCTCAAGCAGAAGCAGAAGGAGAAGGAAGCCGGAGCCCAGACCCCCGCGGCCCTGCCGCGCCGGCAGCCGTCCGACCCGCTGGTGCTCTCCTTCGGCCAGAAGCGCCTCTGGTTCATTGAGCAGCTCCAGCCCGGCAGCCCGGCCTACCACGTGCCCGGCGCCGTGCGCATCCGCGGGCCGCTGAACGTGCCAGCCCTGGAGGCCGCCCTGGCCGAGGTCGCCCGCCGTCACGAGATCCTGCGCACCCGCTTCCACGTGGTGGAGGGGCAGCCGGCTCTCGACATCGAGCCGGAGCCCGCCCTGGCGGTGGAGGTCGTCGACCTGCGGCCGGTGCCCGCGGAACGGCGCGAGGAGGAGCTCGCTTATCAGGTGGACGCCCGGGTGCTCCAGCCCTTCGACCTGTCCCGGACGCCGCTCGCCCGTACGGTCCTCTACCGGCTGGGGGACGAGGAGCATGTCTTCCTCCTGATCCTCCAGCACATCATCTGCGACATCTGGTCGGTGGGGGTATTCTTCCGCAACACCATGGCGCTGTACGACGCCTTCCTGGCCGGCAGCCCGTCGCCGCTCCCCGAGCTGCCGCTGCAGTACACCGACTACGCCCTCTGGCAGGAGCGCCTGCTCCAGGGGGAGGGCCTGGAGCGCCTCCTCTCCTACTGGAAGGGGGAGCTCGCCGGCGCGCCGTTCGTCATCGACCTGCCCACCGACCACCCCCGGCCGGCGCTCCAGAGCTTCGAGGGGAGCCGCCGCTACATGAACATGAGCGTCGAGCTGACCGAGGCGCTCAAGGCCGTGGCCAAGGCGCAGGACGCCAGCCTCTACATGATCCTGCTGGCCGCCCTCTATGCCCTGCTGCACCGCTACACGGGCCAGGAGTCGATCCTCGTCGGCGTGCCGATGGCGAACCGCGGCCGGGTGGAGCTGGAGGGGCTGGTCGGGCTCCTCTTCAACTCCCTGGTCCTGCGCGCCGACCTCGGGCCGGAGATGCCGTTCCGCGATCTCCTCTCCCAGGTGCGGGAGCGGACCCTCGGCGCCTTCAACCACCAGGACCTGCCGTTCGAGAAGCTGGTCGAGGAGCTGCGGGTCGAGCGCGACATGAGCCGCAACCCCATCTACCAGGTCCTCTTCGCCTTCCAGAACGTGCCGCCGTCCACCATGGCGGCGCGCGACCTGGCGATCCAGCGCTACGAGGTGCGGGAGACCGCCTCGCGCGAGGACCTGGAGCTGGACATGCGGGAGACCCCCGAGGGGCTCGCCGGCTGGTTCGGCTACGACCGGGCGCTCTTCGACGCCTCCACGGTGACCCGCACCACCCTCCACTTCCAGAACCTGCTGGCCGGCATCGCCGCCGACCCCGCCCGGCCGCTGGCCGAGTTGCCGCTCCTCACCGCTTCCGAGACCCAGGCCCTGCTCTTCGAGGGCAACGATACCGGGGTGACCGACACGGCGGAGGAGAGCTTCGAGGCGCTGTTCGAGGCACGGGTGGCGGAGACGCCGTCCGCTCCCGCCGCGGTCTTCGGCGGCACGCCCGAGACCTATGCCGAGCTGAGCGCCCGCGCCAACCGCCTGGCCAGGCACCTGGTGGGGATGGGGATCGGGCCCGGGGTGGTCGTCGGCCTGCTGGACCGCCGCGGCCCCGACCTCCTGGCCGCCATCCTGGGGGTCGAGAAGGCGGGCGGTGCCTGGCTGCCGCTGGACCCAGAGCACCCGGCCCGGCGTCACGCTCAGGTGCTCGCCGCCAGCGCCACGCCGCTGGTTCTGGCCCACGAGGACCTGCTGCCGGTCCTCACCGAAGCGGTGGCCGAGCTGCCGGAGGGGCGCCATCCGCGGCTCGAGGTCCTGGCGGACCTCCTGGCCCGCCCGGGCGACGAGAGCACGCCGCCGCGCCGCGCCGCGCCGGACGACCTGGCCTACACCCTCTTCACCTCGGGATCGACGGGCGTGCCGAAAGGGGCCATGGTCACCCGCCGGGGCATGCTCAACCACCTGCGGGCCAAGATCGAGGATCTGGGCCTCGGCCCGTCCGACGCGGTGGCGCAGACCGCCTCCCAGTGCTTCGACATCTCCGTCTGGCAGTTCCTCGCCGCCCTGGCCGTGGGCGGGCGCGTCCATATCTATGAAGATGAGACCGCGCACGACCCGGCCCGCCTGCTCGCGCGGGTGGAGACCGATGGCGTCACCGTGGTCGAGACCGTCCCCTCCCTGCTGCGCCTGATGCTGGAGGAGGCGGAGCGGAGCGGCGGCCAGTCCCGGCCGGGGGCGCTGCGCTGGATGATCCCCACGGGCGAGGCGCTCCCCCCGGAGCTGGTGGACCGCTGGCTCCGGCGCTTCCACGCGATCCCCCTGGTCAACGCCTACGGCCCGACCGAGTGCTCGGACGACGTCACCCACCAGCGCCTGGACGGGCCGCTGGGCGACGGCACGGCGCGGGTGCCGATCGGTACGCCGATCCGCAACACCCGCCTCTATGTCGTGGATCGCGGCCTGCGCCTGGTCCCCATGGGGGTGGCGGGCGAGCTGTGCGTCGGCGGCGAGGGGGTGGGGCGCGGCTACCTGGGGGCGCCGGACAAGACCGCGGCGGTCTTCGTTCCCGATCCCTTCGCTGGGCCGTCTGGTCAGGACGGAGCCCGGCTCTACCGCACCGGCGACCTGGCGCGGCGGCTCGCCGGCGGCGCCTTCGACTTCCTGGGGCGCATCGACCATCAGGTCAAGGTGCGGGGCTTCCGCATCGAGCTGGGGGAGATCGAATCGGTCCTCGCCCAGCACCCGGCGGTGCGCCAGGCCGTGGTCCTGGCGCGAGAGGCCGGGGCGTCGGAGCGGGCGCTCGTAGCCTATGTCGTCGCCCAGGCCGGCGAGGAGACCGAGCGCGAGCTGCGCGATTTCCTCCAGACGTGGCTGCCGGACTACATGGTGCCGGCGGCGTTCGTGACGCTGGAGGCGCTGCCGCTCACCCCGAACGGCAAGGTCGACCGGCGGGCGCTGCTGGCGCTGGGCGGTCCGGAGCT